>JASLIE010000145.1 GCA_030152985.1 Bacillaceae bacterium | reverse complement strand
CTGAGTCGGGAAGGTATTTTATTTTTCGACAAAATTTAAAGTCGTTTTTTGTGTTTTCATGAAATAAATCAGTTTATTTAAATGTTTTATTGATAGAAAGTTTAATTTAATTTCTTTTCGACAAAAATAGACAAATAAAAACACTTGAGGATTTTTCCTCAAGCGTTTTCATTTAATTACTTGGTTCGATTAAACCATATTTTCCGTCTCGACGGCGATAGACAACATTTGTATCATTCGTTTCAGCATTTGTAAAGACAAAGAATTCATGACCTAGCATATCCATCTGTAAGATTGCCTCTTCAGAATCCATTGGTTTCAAATTAAAACGTTTTGTTCGAACAATCTCAATCTCATTTGATTCATCTTCTTCTCTTGCTTCTCTTGCTTCTTTTTCAAGTTCAGCAAAGATATATTTAGGCGACCCTTCTTGCCTAAATTTACGATTTACTTTTGTTTTATGTTTGCGTATTTGTCTTTCTAACTTATCTACTACTAAATCAACAGCTGCATAAAGATTATTGTGTTCCTCTTCAGCTCTTAGTAGTAAATTAGGCATCGGAATTGTTACCTCGATGCGTTGCTCTTCATCGTAAACGCTTAAGTTTACATGAACTTCAGAACTCGGTGGTGTATCAAAATAGCGCTCGATTTTGCTAATTTTATTTTCCACATGTTCTCGTATTGCTGGAGTTACCTCGATATTTTCACCACGAATGTTATAATTCATAATCAGTATCCTCCTTCTTTGTTATATTTTTATTATACTATTAAATGAAGAATATTTCCTGCTTTTTAATTTTTCTTTTTAAATTATGATCGAAAAAGCGTAAAAGAGACAATTCGACCGTATCCTGCTTCCTTAAGTTTCGCTGCTGCATGTCTTAGTGTGGCGCCTGTTGTATAAATATCATCAATTAAAAGAATCGACTCGTCCCCTTTTTTCATAACTTGAAATGGATTTTCAGAATTTAAACGTTCTAACTTATTTTTTTCGGATTGTTTATCATTATTGACTCGAACAAGCCTTGTCTCATCTACATAAGGAAAGAGCCCTGCAATTAAACTAGACTGATTAAAAGCACGTTCCTTTTCTCTTTTTGAATGAACTGGAATTGGAATCACTTTAAAATTATCTAATTCTAGTTTTTTAATCACTTTTTTTGGATTAATCAAGGGAATTAAACCCTTAAATAAGACGATGTCCCCACCATATTTCCAATCAAAGAGATACTGCTTAACAAACTCTGTATACTTTATTAATGAATAGTTCAGTTCAAGATCAGAGTTTAGCCTTCTCCACCTTTTACAATCCTGACAAAGACCTTGAACCTTACTTTTACTACAATATTTACAAGAGTTTTCATGTTTTAAAAAAATAAATTGACTTAAACAGGTCTTACAAAGCCCTTGATTTAAATAAAAAAACTGCGACCAACTAACTCTTCTTTCTATTTCCTTAAAGCAATAAATACACATAAGTTCACCTACTTATTCATAAAGTTGATTTCATTAATTGCACCTTGAATTGCTTGAGTTCTCACTGGACTAAAAAAAACAACTTCACCATGAGGATCATCAGCACTTCTTCCCACTCGCCCAGCAATTTGAATAAGTGAAGACTGAGTAAAAATCACATTGTCTGTATTCAATACACAAACATCAACAGATTTAAAAGTAACGCCACGTTCAAGAATTGTAGTTGTTATCATACACTTTATTTTATATGACCGAAATGCCTCAACCTTTTCAATTCTCTCGCTATCTTCTGAATGAACTGTTTCAACTTCATTTGTTTCTTCGATGAATCCGTGCTCTTTTAAAATCATAGAAACACGCTCACCTACAGGTTTCATCAAGGATATTTCAGGTAAAAAAATAAGTAATCTACGTGACTGGTCGCTTCGGCTTAAAAACCAAGATTCAAATTCGTTTAGTAGGAGTTGATCAGTCAAAGTTATTTTACTCGCTTGGACATACCGTGGAACAATTAAAGGATGACCATGAAATCGCCGTTTAATCATAACTGATTGAATACGTCCTGTTCGAATTTCACGTTTCTGAATTAAATTTGGTGTTGCTGTTAAATAAACGGTTGAACCTTTTCTTTTTCTCGCCCTTTTAGTTACCGCTTGGAGTCTTGGATTATTTTCATAGGGAAAAGCATCAACCTCGTCAATTATCAACAAGTCAAAAGCTTGATAAAAACGAAAGAGTTGTTGATTTGTAGATAAAATAAGTTGAGTATTACTTTCTTTTTTTAAACTTCCTTTATAGAAAACACCAAGCTTAAGCTTAGGATAAACAGAACTTAATCGATGCTCTAACTCTTTTATAACATCAGTTCTCGGACTAGAAATACATATTTTAAATCCTTGATTTAGAGCATAGGTAAGTACTAAGTAAAGCATCTCTGTTTTGCCTGAACCTGTTACAGCCCAAACAATAATATCTTGCTTATTTTTTACGGATCTAAGTATCTTCGATGAAGCTTTTTCTTGTGCTTCTGTGAGTTGTCCGTCCCAAGATAATTTAAAATACTTATCAGATGCTTGATTAATGTTGGGTAAATAGTAGATGTAGTCACATGCCATAACGCGTCCTGATCGAATGCACTTTCTACAATAAACATGTTTTTTCTGACATTTCAAACAATTTATTTTGGCAAAATACGCTTGTTTTTGATTTAAACACCTTTGACATGAATAAGACATATGAGAAAATCTTATGGCATCTTTTCGAATTATCACGTTTTTTTCAAGCAAAAGATTTCGTTCAATTAAAGTAAATGGAAGTTCATTTTCTGTGTAGAGTTTATTAGCATGTAAGCGAAGGGTTTCGATAAGCTTATCGGGGAGTGTTTTAAGAAGTTTATAATCAAAATCCCTCTCAACACGCTGAGGAGTTGAAGGGATTTTAAATAGACTTTTTATTTGATTTAAGAAAAAGCTAGTCTTCATAATACCAAGCAATTCCTAGTGAACCTTCACCTAAATGTGTTCCAATGACAGGTCCAAAATAACTGAGATGTGTTTTTATCTTGGGATATTTCTTTTCGTATTCTTGTTTTAATTCTTGTGCACCTGATTCATTATTAGCATGTATAAAGACAACCTCTTTTACTGTTTTGCTGTCTGTATCTTCCTCTAATAAGTTAAATATGCGTTTAAGAGCTTTCTTTTTACTTCTAATTTTCTCAAAAGGCAGAATTAACCCTTCAGTTATATGAAGCACAGGTTTAATGTTTAATAAGCTCCCTACCAACGCTTGTGCGCCAGATAAACGTCCTCCTCTTTGCAAATGCGTTAAATCAGCTACCATAAAATAAGCACGGGTATTTTCACGCATCTTTTCTAAACGCTGAATGATCGCATCTACTGATTTTCCCTTTTCTGCCATCTTTGCTGCTTCTACAACTTGAAAACCTTGAGCCATTGTACTAATACCTGAATCAAAGGCATAGATTTCAATCTCATCTACTAATTCATTCGCCGTTTGAGCAGCGCGGTAAGTTCCACTAAATTTCTTTGATAGATGAATTGAAATAACTGCATCATAGTCTTTGCTTAAATCTTCATAAAGTTGAATCATTTCACCAATTGCTGGTTGAGAGGTTGTCGGTAAGTCTTTCGTTTCTCTGACTTTATCATAAAATTTTTCAGTACTTAAATCGATTCCTTCTTTAAAAGATTCATCTTCAAATACAACATTTAATGATGTTGTATATATGTTATATTTCTTTAATGTTTCTGAGGGTAAATAAGCCGTACTATCTGTAACAATCGCTATTTTCATCTTCGGATGTCCTTCCACTTAGTTAAAGAAACGTACCCAACCATTTTTAATTGCGTAAACAACTGCTTGTGTACGATCTTCAACTTTTATTTTCTTTAATATATTACTTACATGATTTTTAACTGTTTTTTCACTAATGACTAACTGTTCTGCTATCAGTTTATTACTATAACCTTCAGACAGTAGCTGTAAAATCTCACACTCGCGATTTGTAAGCAAGTGTAAAGGTTTAACATACTTATAATAAACTTCGTTCTTTTCTTTTAAAACCTGATAGTCGTTTACAAAATAATGAACGAGCTCCTTACTAAAATGTAGGTAACCATTTGAAATTGTGGTAAGTAAACTCATGAAAGCATCTTTACTAATATCTGCATAAAACGAACCCACTATTCCATTTAAAAAGGCTTGTTTTTCTACTTCTAAATAAGCAGCATCTGTTTGTAGAACCATTTTCACTTCCGGGTAGTTATATTTAACTTGTTCAATAAGTTTTGTATCTTGTATTAACTCATTTATATCAATAATAATAATATCTACTTGTTTGTGCCTTAAAAAGCTATTTATTTCACTTAACTTTAATTGAGCTAATATATTAAATTGTGCCTGATTTTCAAGCTTGGCTTTCAATTTTTTCTCTTTCTCACTTGACCCCATGACTAATACAAGATTTATCACTTTATCACCCTTAAAATCCATTTCATTCTATCTTCTTTTATAAATCAATTCCTATGATATAATTATACACATAAGCGTAAAATATTCTAGCAGTTTTTTCTTGCTTTCAATTTATTTCTTTAAAATCCGGAGGTTATTTTCTTGTTAAAACAATATTATACTGT
>JASLIE010000161.1 GCA_030152985.1 Bacillaceae bacterium | reverse complement strand
ATCAGATTTAAATGAAAATGAGATTATGAATGCATTGATAGATGTTGATTTGTTAGTTTTAGATGATCTAGGGGTGCAAAACGATAGTAATTGGGCAACTGAAAAGATTTATGATTTAGTCGATAGCAGGCAAGGAAAACACACGATTTATACAACAAATTATGAACCAGATGAATTATTAGAAGTTTTAGGTGAAAGAGAGTTTAGCAGAATAGTTAATCATCAGACTACACCAGTAAAGGTTGAAGGAGTTAATAAGAGATTAGAAAGATTTAATAAATTAGCTTAATTTGAGTGAAAAAGCCCATGTAAAAAGATTTTTTAATAAAAGTGAGTGTAATTCTATTAAGAAGTGACAAAGTGTCTTAAAACACAAAAAAAGAACATTTTAAAAAGGGTGATGAAATGAGTTTTATTAATTTTGCTGAAAGTTATAAGATTTATGAAAAATTGCAGGTTGCTAAGGCTTCTGGTGAGGAGTCTGTAAACATTGATGATGTTATAAAAATTGTAGAAAGTTATTCTATGCTTTATGGCAATTTCACTAAGTTGAACTTTTATTTGATGAATGTATTGAATTATGAAACTGATGATATGTTAGAAATTTTTAAAAGTGAAGAATTGACAAAGGCAGTTGAGGAAATAGCTAATCATGAAATGGAAGAACTAGAGAAAGATGATCAGCCTGTTAATTTGTTTCCAAGTGAGGAAATGGAAATTGAAAGTGAATTATCAAAAGGAATAAAAGAAGTTTTAGAAAGTAAGTTAGGCAGTGAAATTAAAGATATTAAAATAATAGAAATTAAATAATCAGGGGGAAATTGAACAATGTTAAAAGTGGAAGATTTGAAAGAAATGTTATTACAGCAAGAGAAGTTAGATCAGTATATTTATCATAAAAATGATGTTGAAGATGTAAGTGATATTTTTAAAGAGAAAATCATTGCATTAGAAGTTGAATTGAGTGAGTTTGCAAATGAAGTTAGATTTTTTAAGTATTGGCAAGATAAAGAAGTCAATAAAGAGAAGGCTTTATTTGAATATGTTGATAGTTTGCATTTCTTTTTATCTTTATTTAACGATTATGGAGTGACTGCTGAAGCTATTAATGATTATCTAAGTGAATATCAAGAAGAGAATAAGGATAATAGCTTTTTAAATATTTATGCTCATGCTAAACGTTGGGCTTTGACATTGATGGTTGATAAAGAACGAGAAAGTCATTTATCTTTAATGATTGCATTTAATTACTTTATGAATTTAGGAAAGAAGTTGAATTTTGAAAGAGAAGATATTTTGAGGGCTTATAAAGAAAAAAGAATGAAAAATTATGAAAGACAGGAAGTTGGTTATTAAAAAATACATAGGGCAGTTATGCTGCCCTTTCATGAAAAATGAAAGGAACAGATTACAAGAAGATAGAAAGAGCTGATGAAAAAAGAATATTCAATAGTGAATGAGTTACCGAGAATAAAAGAAATGAAAATATCGGGTTTAAAAACATTGGTATAAGAGGTGGTTTGTGATGATCGTTAAAACGGTTGAGGAATTAGAAAAAGAAAATGAAATGTATAAAGAAAAAGAGAAAAAAATAAGAGATATTCTTTTTAAAACGAACATTTGGAATGAGGATATGGTTAAGATTTTTAGAGTTATTGAGGAAGATGAGAAAATAAATGATTAAAATACTTGAGTTGTTTGGTGGCATAGGTGCACCAAGAAAGGCATTAATAAATTTGGGAGTTGAACATAAGTCAATAGATTATGTTGAGTGGAATGAAAAAGCGGTTAGGACATATAATGCAATGTTTGATAATAGGTATAAGCCAGAGTCTGTTGTTGGTTATTCTTTGCAGCCCGATATTCTAATTCATGGTTCACCTTGTCAAGATTTTTCAGTAGCTGGTAAGCAGTATGGTGGCAATGTTGAAGATGGAACGAGATCAAGTTTAATGTTTGAAACATTAAAGATAATAGAAAATTTGGGTGTTTGGAAACCAAAAGTAGTAATTTGGGAAAATGTTAAAGGTGTATTGTTTAAAAATATGATTAGTGCATTTAATCGTTATTTACATGATATGGAGGAGTTAGGATATACAAACTCATTCGAGGTATTAGATGCAAGGGATTTCGGAATACCGCAATTCAGAGAAAGAATATTCACTATTTCAATTCTAGGTAATAAGCATTTCGATTTCAGTAAATTAAGAAAAAGACCTATGAAGGATATAAAGCATTTTTTGGAAGATAAAGTTGATGAAAAGTATATCGTCACACAACCTAGCATGACATCTAAGCTTCCCGGAAAGGTTGTTCCTGGAAGTTTTGGCGGTAGAATGTTGCAGGAAATTAAAGATTACGCATGGACAATTACGACAAAGCAAATGAGGTGTCCTAATAGTGGAGTTGTTAGATATGGTAACGAATGGAGATATTTAACGGAAAAAGAGTGTTGGAGGTTGATGGGTTTTGATGATGAAGATTTTGAAAAAGCAGAAAAAGAACATCCTTCAAGAAAGGGAATGTTAAATGGAACGTTATATCATCAAGCAGGTAATTCGATAGTTGTTCAGATTTTAGAGTCTATTTTTGAAGTTATATTAAGAAATGATTTTGATGAATATGGTGTATCAGAATGTGGGCAATTAGAGTTGATTTGATCGGGAGGGTTAGTAATGAGTAAAGAACGACTAGAAGACATAAAGGAAGATATTGAAACGAACACTAGAAAAGAATACGAATTTATTACAACAATATTGTATGATGATGCTTGGTGGCTAATCGAACGAGTTCAGGAGTTGGAACAACAAAACAAACGCTATCGGGAAGCAATCGAATTTGGAATAGAGTATTTAAAAAATAGCGATATTAGACAAGTGCAGCTTGTGGTTACAGCATTAAAAAGTGCATTGGAGGGTGAGGAATGAGGAA
>JASLIE010000157.1 GCA_030152985.1 Bacillaceae bacterium | reverse complement strand
CATAGTAATAACCCGCACGTGAGCTAAACTGAAACATGGCTGGATTGGGATCGATTTGAATTAAAATCCCAAGTGTCTTATTAAAAAACTCTGTATTTTGAACGATAATTCTTAGAATCTCAGCAAAGGCCAAGGTTCCGAGTGAAAAGAAAACACCACGTAATTTATATCTAAAGGATAAAAATCCAATAAATAAACCGATCAGACTGGCAAACACTGCCCCAACGAGCATCCCGATCCAAGGTGTAATCCCATACTGCGTAAGTAAAATTGTAGAAGTATAGGCACCCGTTCCAAAGAAGGCTGCGTGTCCGAAAGAAAACTGACCTGAATAACCACTTAAAATATTCCAAGCCTGACTGACTAAGGTCGTATAAAGCACTAAGATAGATAAGTGCATAATATATTGACTTGTAACGAATAAAGGAAGCAAAGCCATGAGTAAAACAGCAAGAGCAATGATTATTAAGTTTCGTTTTTTCATCGTACTTTACCCCCAAACAAACCACTTGGCTTTAATAATAGAACTAAAATAAAGATTAAATAAATCATTAATTCTTTTAAACTTCCAGGTAAAAGGGCACCACCGAGTGCTTCTGCTACCCCAATAATTAAACCACCGACTAAGGCACCTAAGAAGTTCCCTAAACTTCCTAAAACAACAACAACAAAGGCGATTAAAATAAAGGTACTCCCGGCATTTGGTGAGGTATGAAAGAAGGGGGTTAAAAGTGTACCTGCGACCCCTGCAAGTGCTGCACCTAAGCCAAAGGTAATCGCATTAATCCGGTTTGTATTAATTCCGACAAGCTCAGCGCCCGCCTTATTAATACTGGTTGCCCGAATGGATTTCCCCATAAATGTATGACGTAAGAACCAAAACAAGAGGAAGGCAAGGACGATTGCGCTTAAAAAGGCAATCAGTTTTGCTGTATTCACATTAATCGATAAGATCGAAATTGTATTTGGTAAACCTTCGACCGTCACACTGCGGAAGTCGGGTTTAAATAAAATAAGTGCTAAGTTTTCAATAAATAACATGATCCCTAGTGTAACAAGTAACTGGTTGTGTTCAGGTGCATCAATCGTCTTAGAAAGAATGCCTTTTTGAATGGCATAACCAATAACAAATAAGACAACCGCACTAATTGGTAAGGTTAAATAAGGATTAATCCCAAGTAAAGTCACAGACCAATAGGTCACATACATCCCGACCATTAAAAGCGCACCTTGAGCGAAGTTAATAATCTTCATGACCCCAAATATCAAAGTCAGTCCGATGGCAACTAAGCCGTAAATGCCTCCCATGAGCAATCCATCAACAAGTGATTGTAATAATAATTGAAGTGACATTGTCTTCCTCCTTCAGATAAATAAACCGAACGAACGGCTAATTCGTTCGGTCTGTGAGTTAATTTGCAGGATATACCGGCTCTTCTTCTTGATATTCTTCTGGATAAACTACTTTTGTTTCATGTTCAAAAATCTGATTTAAAACGGCTTTTGCATTAATGTTTTGACCTGTTTCATCAAACTCAATCGCCTCTTGTGGTAAGATGTGCTCAGTTAAGTTTGTTTCTTTTAAGGCATCATTGATGGCTGCACGGTCAGTTGATCCGGCACGTTCAACCGCATCGGCAATGACTTTTACTGCCATATATGAATAGGCTGCGTTTGGTCCTAAGTTTTTTGAATACTTTTCTTTAAATGCTTCTCTAACCTCTTTTGCTTCTTCACTCTTCGGGTTAACTGTGTAGTTAACGTCCATAATTAAGTTTGTCGGAAGCTTTTCATCTGCAATAAAGTCCGCATTACTAAAGGCACCATTTGCAACGCCGACAAAGGCTTTTGGTGAAAAGCCTGCATTATTCAAGCCCTCAACTAGCATAGTTCCATCACGTAGGTAAGTTGTTGCTGCAACAATATCCGGCTTAGATGATGTAATCCGGTTAATTGAAGATGAAAGATCGGCTGCGTCTGCTGAGTGTGGCAGTTCTAAGACCACTTCAAAACCATGTGCAGTTGCTTCTTCTTTAATTGCTTTAGCAATACTTGAACCAAAGACACTGTCTTCATGGATTAGTGCAACGGTTTTAAGTGGCTCATCTGACGCTTCATTTAAGGCTTCAAAATACTTCAAGAAATCAACCGAGAACTCTGTTGCTGGTGGCTGTAAGCGGTATGTATACTTAAAACCACGCTCAGTAATTTCATTAGCTGAACCAATGTCTACGACAAAGGGAATTTGACCTCTTTCTGCTTCTTGTGTTGCAGGTAGGGCAACGCCACTTGCATAAGTTCCGATAATTCCGACGACCCCTTTAGAATCTAAGCTTTGTACTTCTGAAACCCCTTTTTCAGGTGCTCCTTCGTGGTCTGCTTCAACAATTTGAATCTTCGCTCCGTCTAATGACTTAATGCCGCCTGCTTCATTAATTTGATCTGCTGCAAGCTTAGCTGCATCACGCATTTCTTGCCCTTCATGTGCTAAACCGCCACTAAGTGGGTGTAAGGCCCCAATCTTAATAACCTCCTCGCCAGCTTCTCCTCCGTCTGTTCCTCCACATGCCGTGACAACAAGTAACAATGATAAAGCAATTAACACTAGTGATTTTTTCATCTTATATTCCCCCTTATTGGATTGTCCTTCTAATAAATTTACCGCGTCCGTTTTCTTTGACAATGCAGCCTTGATCGACAATGACTTCGCCTCGACTAATTGTCACTTCTGGCCAACCTGTTAACTCCATCCCGTCATAAACGTTGTAGTCAACAAGTGAATTTAATTTCTCTCTTGTCACCTTTTCATAGCGCTCTAAATCAACAATAACTAAGTCAGCATCCGCCCCTATCTCAATGCGGCCTTTCTGATCTAATTTATAAGCTTTAGCAAGCTGTCTTGAAGTAATATCTGCAATTCGCTCAAGTGGAATATCACGCTTAACATAGCCTTCTGTCAGCATAATTGGGAGGAGTGCTCCGACACTCGGGAAGCCAAACTGAGTTTCCCAAACACCACCTGAGCTACCGAACTTTTCCTTCAATGAATTAGGGACATGATCTGTTCCGATCGCATTAATTTTTCCTTGGCGAATCGCTTCCCATAAGGCATCTGCATCCTCTTTTTTATGGACAGGTGGCCCCACTTTTGCCTTTAAATCCACTTCATGCTCATCATGTAAAACAAGATAATGCGGACATGTTTCGACTGTGACACCTTGCTCGAGCAGCCAATCTGCTTGATTTAAAACTTCGACACTTTCTTTTGAGCCTAAATGAACGATGAAGACGTTTCCATTTGCCACCCGATTTAAATAAAGTGTACTCAGTAAGGATTCTGCTTCTGCGTAGCCTGGACTTGATTTGGCCCAAGTTTTTAAGCCTTCATCTTCACCACTTGCCTTTAGCTCTTCAGTTAGTGCCCGGTTAATGTCCATATTTTCACAATGAACTGAGAGCATGAGGTCGGGTGAGATTTCATTGAATTTTCTTAAAATTGTAAGTAAATCTTGACTTGATAAATCAAGGCCATCTGAAATCTTAAACTTGTCATTTAATTGACGCTCATAGTTTCTAAAGAATTTAAATGAGCTCAAGCCTTCCTTTCTCACAAGTTCTTCGAGTTCATCGAGATGTTCTTCTTTTAAAATTCCTAAGCTGTATGTGAAATCAATGTAACTGTTAGCCTCACCAATCGCCTTGACTTTAGGAAAGTAGTCCAAATAGCTCACTGGTTGACGGTCATAGTTGATGATGCTCGTCACGCCACCAATTGCGTGTTGTTTAGTGTCTTGAAAGTCATAGGCTAAATCATTATAAATTCCTAAGTGCTGATGGGCATCAATTAGGCCCGGAAAGACATGTTTTCCTTCTGCATCAATCTCATCTTTTGCGCTAATTGCTTCATCTCTTGCATATAAACCAACGATTTGTTCATCTTTTATTCCGATATTAATTGCTTTAACACCTTCATTTGGAATGACGACTGAACCGTTTTTAATTAATAAATCTAACATGAACTCACGTCCTTTATTTATGAATGTTGGTAAAATAATCGCTTATTTCTTCTGTGTTTAAGACGTCACAATACTTCATCCACAGATCGAGTAAGGCTGCTTTATGCGATAACTCAATTCGGTCATAAACTGCATCTTCAACAATGGCAACGTTAAAGTTACGTGTCACTGCATCAACGGCTGTCGCACGGACACAACCACTTGTTGATCCCCCGACAATCACCAGGGTATCGACTTGCATTTTTACTAAGTAACTGATTAAAGGGGTACCAAAAAAGGCACTTGCATAACTTTTATCTAAGACTAAGTCGCCTTCTTCAACAGCTAATTCTTCAACAATATCTGCTGCCGGATTTCCGTCAATATACTTTGTATTATCACGCTTTGCCTTACTTGCAAATGAATCAAAGTGACTCGTTTTCTTCTGCACATTGCGTGTATATAAAACAGGAATATCATTTGCTTTAGCTAATGCTTTCATGGCTTTAATCTTTTCAATTGAACGCCAAGCCGCTTCACCGCCACCACTCGGCCATTCTTTTAGCTGCTCTTCAATCGGTGCATCTGCTCCGACATAGTTATGCTGAGCATCAATAATGACAAAGACCGGGCGCTTACCTAAACCACGACTCTTCCCATAACCGCCTTCTTTAATTACTTTTTTATCTGTTTCTGTGAGTGCATCTTCCCAAATTCGACTCATTTTTCTTCCTCCTTTTGATCTAAACAAAGCCATTCCATGTCACCAATAAAATGCTGATTATATTTATTTTTAAATCTTTCTTTAAAGACAACCCGCTTAATGCCTGCTTGATTTAATATTTTTGTACAATTGTCACAAGGCTCAAGGGTTGAATAGACTGTTGCACCGATTAAGTCCTGTCGATTTGCCTTTAAAACGGCATTTGTCTCCGCGTGGACTTGCCTGATGCAACGTGTCTGATTGTCAATGTAGAGGTGGCCAACTTCACTGCAGGTCGGTTGATTGTCTAGGGCTCGATTTGCCCCTTCTGAAATGACTTCACCATCTTTAACGATGACCGCACCGACTTGAATTAAGTCACAAGTTGCCTGACGGGCGGCTGCTTCTGCTTGCTTCATAAAGTGAGCGTCTAAACTAGTCATTTAACTCATCCTTAATCGCTTTAGCAGCATGCTTGGCTGCAATACGTCCAAAACCAAAGGCTGCAAGCAAGCCGTTCCCCGACATATAACCATAATCATGATCACCTGAGACCCCTACTGCTGTTCCGCCACCTGCGTATAAATGTTTAACTGGTCGATTAAATATATCTATGACTTGTGCATTTGAATTAATCTTTAAGCCCCCCTGCGTATGAAAGAGTGCAGGAACAATCTTAATCCCGTAAAACGGACCTGTAAACTTTTCAGGAAAGGCTTGACGTCCAAACTGATCTGCTCTTCCATCCTTTTGATTGACATAGTTTGTAAATGTGTCAAGTAAGTTATCAGCAGGAATTTCTAAGCTTCTAGCGAGGTCCTCAATTGTCTCAGCCTGTCTAAATGCCTTCATTTCATCTAACTGCCTAAAGTCCTCAATCGATAACAGTTCATCATAGATTGCTTGATTGATAATAATAAAGCCTGTTTCATTCGCCTCTTTTAAGACCTCTTTTGCAAACTCTGAGTAACCTGATGTTTCATTAGCGAAGCGTTTTCCTTGCTTATTGACAATAAAACCACCTAGCATGACTGTTCCCCAAGTAACAAGGAGGCCTGTCCCTTCATTGACAGCTGAATGAGCCTGATAGCCGTGCATATTGGATAAACTCGCACCTACCTTAACGCCCATTTCAATCCCTTCACCTGTATTTGCTTCATAACCAAAGTAAAGGGCGTCTTTAATCTCTGGAATGAACTTTTCTACCAGTTCCTTATTCCCACCAAAACCATTAGTCGCTAAAATCACTTTTTTCGCCTTAATTTTTTGTTCACCATAGTCAGTCTTTACTTTGACACCGGTAACCTCATCTGACTCTGTGATTAAATCAAGTGCTGGTGATTTTAACATGAGGTAAATTGAATCGTGATTTGTTAACCTATTTTTTAACAAGCGCATGAGTTCTAGACCTGAACGACTCTTCGGTGCATGCATGCGTAAGTTACTATGTCCCGGATAACTAAACTCAGTGACTAAACTTAAGTTAATCTCAAGTGAATCAGCCATCCACTCAATTAATTCACCCGAGGCCTCAGCTAAGGCATAAGTCAGTGCTTCATCACTTTCATACTTATTTTTTCTTAAAATATCTTCCGCCATTACATCTGCTGTTTCATAAATACCATGCTCTTTTTGAAAGCGTGTATTTGCCGCCGGAATCATTCCAGCACTTGCTGCTGTATTCCCTAAAACAAATTCCGTCTTCTCAAACACAGCAACTTCAAGTCCAGCCTCTGCTGCTGTCAGCGCTGCAACAAGCCCACATCCACCTGCACCAATGACCGCAACATCAACCTCTGCATCCCACATTTTAAACGCCCCCTTTTAATAGTTCATTGATATCTTTTTCATTTTCTAAGTTTAAAATTCGATCAATCAAGTCATCACCTAAGTCGGCTGCCTGACTTAAAACGCGGTCAAAGGCATCCGGATCATCTGCATCCCCTGAGACCCGTGTTTGTGTCTGCTCACTAACCTGACCTTGATTGGTAATGATTTTTACTCTTGTCGTTCGCTCAGCCGGAAAATTCTCTGTTAAGTCGGTTGCTTCTTGGACTTGGATTTTTTCAATTAACTGCCCGGCTAATTCTGCTTGATTTCTGCTCTGGGCTAATTCGCTTGCAAGGGCATAAGGAATTGAAAACTTTCCTTGAAATGCATTACGAATTTCTTTTTCCTTCAAGCGACTCGCTGCTTTGTAAGTCTTTACTTCGATCCTTTGAATGGCTTCTAAGTCAATGCCTTCTGCTGCCTGAATGGCTGCCTCAATCGGACCATGTGTAAAGCGGCAGTAATCATAAAACTTAAAATAACTTTCATTTAAATAAAATCGACTAAAGTCAGTGAAGTGATCGTCTAAGTGAATTTGACCACCAAGTTGTTTAATACTGCCTAAGACCGACTCAAGCGAACTGCTGTAACCTGCTTGCATTAACCAATCAATTTGATAAAGATGTTGATTATTCAAACCAATGATGACATTTCGAGCTTCATGACCTTTTAAAACGGGCTCCCATAAGGTCGGCAATTGAAAATTCATATGTAACTTAGCCGCCTCTTCATACTCAGCCTCATCATAGCCCTTCAATTTACCAATCCCAAAACTCCCACCATAGATCAGTGCATTCCCATGTGGATGTAAGCCCTCATCTAATTCGACTGCCGCTCCCATCCGTGCGCTTAACTCATAAGCAACGATAAATGCTTCTAAAAAGGCTTTACCTGAGGCATGCACTTCCTTAGCAACTTCAAGGAGAGCGGGAAGAAAGTGACTAGCCGGGTGACCTTTTGCGAGCGGATTGCCTTCATCAAGCTCATTATTGACTAAAGCTAGACCATTAATTAACAAATCTTGAAAAGTCGTGTTAACGCTTACATTTTTATTTGTTTTTAACTTTTTAACTGCTTCATTTTGTAAACCGATTTTCCATACCTTAAAAGAATTTAATAAAATCAACTTTGCCTTCTTTGAAACATGATTATGACTTAATTGAAATTCATGAGCAAAAACACTACTTTTTCTGACAAAGTTCATAAATTTTACCACATCTCCTTCCCGCAATACGGAACGTGTTTCTGTATTATAGTATCGGTCATATATAAAAGTCAACCGTTTTCATAAAAAGATTAAATACTTACATATGTATATACAGCAGTAACTAAAGCGTTTTCATGATTGACATTTATAAACAAGTGTACTATCGTATTAATTACACACGGAACACGTTCCGTAAATTAAGGAGTGATAAAATGGGTAAAACTGTCATTGAAAAAATCATTTCAAATCACGCTCCAAACGAAGTTTCGAGCGGTGATTTAACCGTTGTTGACGTCGACATGGTCATGGCAACTGATACGACAGGTCCACTTACGATTCAAGCCTTCAAAAAAATGGGTGGCGAAAAAGTTTGGGATCCGAGTAAAATGTTTTTAGTGATTGACCACGCTTCACCTGCACCGAATCAGGCAATCGCCATTTTACATGATTTGATGCGTGACTTTGCAAAAGAACAAAACATTAAATTATATGACGTTGGTGA
>JASLIE010000109.1 GCA_030152985.1 Bacillaceae bacterium | reverse complement strand
TTAAATACTTAGATTTAATTCAATATCTACATCAAGAAAAGCACTTTTGATTCATCACTCCCACTCA
Organism: Bacillaceae bacterium; assembly: GCA_030152985.1. Lineage (GTDB taxonomy): Bacteria > Bacillota > Bacilli > Bacillales > Amphibacillaceae > Pseudogracilibacillus. The sequence goes on along the minus strand of JASLIE010000109.1, from coordinate 2,920 downwards.
ATGGTGCTTGGTGGTTTGCTTGTGATGTCATAGACGACACGGTTGACGTTTTTGACTTCATTTGTGATGCGTTCTGAAATATGTTGTAAGACCTCCCAAGGGATTTTAGCAAAGTCTGAGGTCATACCGTCTACTGAATGAACAGCTCTCAGTCCAACCGTGTGATCATAAGAACGTTCATCCCCTGTCATACCAACACTTCTGATATTAGGTAGGACTGCGAAATACTGCCAAATATCACGGTCGAGACCTGCTTTAGCAATTTCCTCACGTAAAATAGCATCCGCTTCACGAACGATTTCTAATTTTTCTTCAGTTACTTCACCGAGCACACGAATCCCAAGACCAGGTCCTGGGAAGGGTTGACGCCAAACAATGTGATCAGGTAGACCGAGTTCTGTCCCTACAGCCCTTACTTCATCTTTAAATAGAGAGCGCAGGGGCTCAATTAATTCAAAGTCCATATCTTCAGGTAAACCACCAACATTATGATGCGATTTCACCTTTCCACCGGTTGCTGAACCACTTTCAATCACGTCACTATAAAGGGTTCCTTGAGCTAGAAAGTCAATGTCTTTGAGTTTTTCTGCTTCATCATCAAAAACATAAATAAATTCATTTCCGATGATCTTACGTTTTTCTTCCGGATCATCTACACCGGCTAATTTACTTAAGAAACGCTCACGCGCATCAACTGTAATTAAATTAACCTTTAAATCCTCACCAAATAAAGTTTGGACATCTTCAACTTCATTTTTACGTAAGAGACCGTGGTCTACAAATATACAGGTTAACTGATCACCAATGGCACGGTGAATTAAGGCCGCAACAACAGATGAATCAACACCCCCACTTAAGGCACATAAAACCTTCTTATCACCGACAGTTTCTTGGATTTCCTTAATCTCATCTTCAATAAATGCTGGAATCGTCCAACTTCCCTCACAGCCACATAGCTCAGTGAAATTACGTAAGATTTCAGTTCCAAATGAAGATTTGTCTTTTTCCGGATAGAAATTAAGCGCATAAATAGGCTCATCTTCAACTTGAATAATTGCTGCTTCTTCATTTATATAAGCAAGAGGCTTAACCTGACTGCCGATTGTATAGGCTATCCCTTTACTTGCATAGACCTTTTGTTCTTTATCTGTTCCCTTAAATAGCTCATTCTCTTGATCAATTAAAAGCCTTGCTTCTTCATAACTTCTTTCAGCTAAGCCTTTGATATTCCCACCAAATGCTGTGACGACTAACTGCATACCATAATCGATTCCTAAAATCGGAATCCCTAAATCATAGATTTCACTATGGGGTTGGTAATTATTCTCATCATACACCGTATGGGGTCCACCCGAGAGAATGATACCTTTAGGGTTTAATTCTTTTATTTTTTCTAAGCTCACATCGTGTGGGTGAAGTTCACTGTACACACCAACTTCACGAATCCGGCGTGTTAAATCCTGATTAAATGGACTTCCAAAGTCTAAAATTAAAATCATTCTATCGTCTCCAGTTAAGTTATATAATTATCTACTTATTTTACTCTCTATTTAACTTATGTCAATAAGGGCTTTGTAGCAATCCATAAGTCAGATAATTCTAAATGATGAGCAACTTGTAGAAGTAAGTCATCTCTTCCCTTACTTGCCATGACTTGAACACCAATTGGCAAGCCATTTTCAGCTAAATAAGTTGGTACACTGATCGCAGGTTGACCGGTTAAATTAGCGAGTTGGGTAAAAGGTGTATAAGTTAAACTCGGTAAAAACATGTCATAGATCAGGTCCTGTTGTTCAGCCGGACTTGCTTGACTGATTCTTTCTCTTAAGTCCATCTGGGCTTCAACCGAATGTGTCAGTTCACCAATCTTTGGTGCTGTACTGGCTGCTGCAGGTGTAATATATAAGTCATAGTCTTGATGAAAGTTAGCCATTGCTTCTGCTGCTTCATCCCATGAGGCTAGGCTGAGTGAAAATTCAGCTGCTGAAACAGAACGTCCTGCAACATTTAATAACCAGGTTTCAATTTCTACATCATCTGCCGTCACTTCACGCTGAATGGCTTTTTCAACATTTGACATGACCGCTGAAATTTCCCCACTATTCATTAAATAATAGTTTTGCATCAGCTTTTTACCGTCAATCTCAGGAGTCGCTGAAACGACCTCATGACCTGCTGCTTTAAACCAGGCAACAACTTCTTCAACTGCTTCTTTAGCTTCTTTTGTGACAGGGGTACCTACAGGTGACTCGCTTGTATAGGCAATTTTTAATTTTTCAGGTAAGGCTTCTTTAATTTTTTCTTCATATGAACCAGCGAAAAGGGGTGCTTGAAAGGCCGCACTTTCTTGTAGGATTTGTAATTCATCAAGTGCACGTGCACTATCTCTCACTGAACGGCTCAAAACAAAATCGATTGCCGCCCCATGCCACTGCCTTCCTACTCCAGGACCGACGGCTGTCTTTCCCCGTGTAGGCTTGAGTCCAAAAATCCCTGAAAATGAAGCTGGAATTCGGATTGACCCACCACCATCACTTGCTCCTGCAATCGGCACAACGCCTGAAGCAACAAGTGCAGCAGCTCCTCCACTCGAGCCACCGGGTGAGTAAGCTTTATTCCATGCATTCCTTGTTGGGCCGAATAATTCAGATTCTGTAATATTTTTCAGAGCAAATTCTGGCACTGTCGAATGCCCTAAACATAAAAGACCTGACTCCTGAAACATTTTTGTAAGTAAACTTGTTTCCTCAGATAACAAATTTTTAAATAACTTTGCTCCTCCGGCAAGTGGCTCGCCTGCTAAGCTTTGAGAAATTCCCTTGAGATAAAAAGGAACACCTGCAAAGCCCTTACTTAAGTCAATTTCTTTAGCCTCCGCTAAGGCAGCTTCCTTGCGCGTACTTGCAACAGCATTTAAGTC
>JASLIE010000133.1 GCA_030152985.1 Bacillaceae bacterium | reverse complement strand
GAAATGAACCAATCGGACGCGTTTTAGATTTTAGACCTGCACGGCTCCGGCGTACAGCTTTAGCAATTTTATCAACCGCTTCATCCTGTCCAATGACTTTTTCTCTTAAAGTTTGATCTAAATGTTTCATTTGCTCTTGCTCATTTGCTTGTAGCTTAGTTACTGGAATGCCTGTTTTTTCTTCTACTATTAACTCAACGTCCTCGACTCTAACCTCTGTAACTGCTTCTTTTTTATTTTCTTTTGCTTTTTCTAGCTGTTTTTCTAACTGGATTTCCTGATATCTTAAATTAGCAGCTTCTTCATAATCTTCTTGCTCAGCCGCAAGTTCCTTAGCTTTCACAATCTCTGCCATTTTTTTCTCAAGTGAGCCCGTGTCTTTTTCAGCATTTGCCAAGTTAAGACGTGAACCCACTTCATCCATTAAGTCAATTGCCTTGTCTGGTAAAAAGCGGTCTTGGATATAACGAGCAGATAGGTTAACAAAAGCACTGATAACTTCATCTGGATATGAAACTTCATGAAAATCTTCATAACGACTACGTAAACCTTGTAAAATTTCAACCGCTTCTTCATGTGTTGGCTCTTTAACTGTGATTGGTTGGAAACGACGTTCAAGTGCTGCATCTTTTTCAATTTGACGGTATTCTTTCAAAGTCGTTGCACCAATAATTTGTAAATCACCACGTGCAAGTGCTGGTTTTAGAATATTTCCTGCATCCATTTGAGAACTTTCTGCTGTACCTGCACCGACTAAGAGATGAATCTCATCAATAAAGACAATAATATTCGGGTTTGCTTGTAACTCTTCAATTAATTGTTTCATGCGCTCTTCGAACTGACCGCGAATTCCGGTGTTTGCTACAAGTGAAGCAACATCGAGTAAATAAATCTCTTTATTTAGCAGTTTAGCAGGTACGTCTCCTTCGACCATCTTCAGTGCAAGTCCTTCTGCAATAGCTGTTTTACCTACACCTGGTTCACCAATTAAAACTGGATTGTTTTTATTACGACGATTTAATGTTTCAATTACACGCTTAACTTCCTTATCACGTCCTATGACAGGGTCAATTTGGCCACTGCGAGCAGCTACCGATAAGTTTTTACCTAACTCATCAATTAAGCCGCCACCATTTCCATGACCTGGATCCTGGGTTTGTGTTGTACTTCTTTTTTGATTCTGACTTTGACCACCTGCAAAAAATGAGTTATTAAATATATCTGAATAATTACTTGGATCTGACATTTGACCTTTCATTTCATTAAAACATGTGTGACATAAATGGAGGTTCATTCTCTCATTGTTGAATTGCATGGCCATATTAACCGTTGCTCTGTTTGTATGACATTTTTGACATTTCATTTTAAATCTCCTCCTATATAATTAAATAAATTAAGTTAAATTTTCGGTCTTGACTTTGACTATCTTTGACCTTAACTTTATTATACACTGACCTTCTTTGACTTTCAAGTCTTTTTTTAAAAAAATTAAAAAAGATTTCAGTTGCCTGAAATCTTTTCTCTAAAAGTCTAATTTTATTTGTTTTTTTCCTTTTCTCTTAACTCGACATGTCTTGTCTTACCCGAGATTGTCGTTGGTAAAGTATCAACAATCTCAATATAGCGTGGATGTTTATAAGATGCAATATGTTTTTTAGCAAATCGTGAAATTTCACGTTCTTTTTGTTTTTTATCATTTATCGAAACTGAATCTTTTAAAACAACAAAGGCTTTAACAGCCTGACCACGAATTTTATCAGGAACACCAATGACTGCGCAATCTTTAATGTCTTGATGTTTTACCAAAACATCCTCGATTTCAAAAGGTCCAATGGTATAACCTGAAGAAACAATAATATCATCGCCTCTTCCTTGAAACCAAAAATAACCATCTAAATCTTTAGACGCGCGGTCCCCTGTCACATAATAATCGCCACGCATTGTCTTTTCTGTCTGAACAGGATCATTATAATAAGCCTTAAACAAGGCGGGACAATCACGCTTCACTGCAATATCACCAACCACACCTGGCAAGACAGGCTGACCACTTTCATCGATAACATCAACTTCATTACCTGGGGTTGGTTTTCCCATTGAACCTGGTTTTTCCTCCATCCCCTTCATAACACCTAACAAGAGTGTGTTTTCTGTTTGACCATAGCCGTCACGCACCGATAAATTGAATGTAGATTTAAACACATCTATCACTTCACGATTTAATGGTTCACCTGCAGAAACAGCACTTTTAAGCTGAGATAAATCATAGTCTTTTAATTTATCAACCTTAGCCATCATCCGATATTCAGTTGGCGTACAGCAAAGCACATTAATTTGATAATCTTGTAAGAACCTCAAATAGGTCCGTGGTTTAAAGACACCATTATATACAAAACCCGTTGCGCCTGATCCTAGAACAGATAAGAGTGGACTCCACACCCATTTTTGCCAACCGGGACCGGCTGTTGCCCAAACTAAATCATTCTCTTCTATATCAAGCCAATTTTCAGCGACTGTTCTTAAATGCGCATAGCCCCATCCATGTGTATGAATAACTGCCTTAGGACTTCCAGTTGTCCCTGATGTATAAGGTAGAAAGGCAATATCATCTGAACTTGGATGGTCATAAGTTAATAGATCAGAAGCAGCTTCCATCTCTGTTTCTAAATGAATCCATCCCTCAATTTCCTTTCCAAAAACAATACGTTTTAAATTTTCATACTCTTTGAGGCCTTTATATAAGTCTATATAAGGAAAATAACTAATTACCCCATCAACTTCACCGTGAGTGACTCTAAATTGGATGTCGCTTGGTGTGAGCATTTCAGAACTTGGGATAATAATGATACCTGTCTTTAGCGCGGCTAAATAAATTTCATAAGACTTAATCAGACGTGGCACCATGACTAAAACTTTATCACCTTTTTTTAAGCCCGATTCGAGTAACACATTGCCAATTTTATTAACGTTTTTTAATAGTTCTTGATAGCTTATTTTTTCTACTTCTTTTCCATCATCTGTATAAATAAGTGCGATTTTTCCTTCTTTTTCTTTAAACTTTTCAATCTCCATAACGATATTATATTCATTTGGAGCAAGTAGGTCTGCTCTATTCAAGTTAAATCATCTCCAATATTTTCTAACAAGTAGTATAACAAAAATTACAGTCTATGAATATACATATTCGTCATGCTTAACTTATTTTCCTGTAAATTTAGGTCTTTCTTTTTTTAAAAAGGCTTCTACACCTATTCGGTGATCTTCTGTTTGAGTCATTTTATACTGACTTGATTTTTCTAAAGCTAAATAGTGCTTTAATTTATCCTTTTTCTCATGATGAAGTAGCATTTTTGTTTCAATAAACGCTTGTAAAGGCGCTTGCTTAAGTTTTTCAGCTAATTTTAGAGCACCGCTTAAAGCCTCTTCTTCAATGACATCAACTAATCCCATTTTTTTAGCATTTACCGCATCGACTTGTTGTAAGCTCCAAATAAATTGTTTAGCTTGATGTGTTCCCAGACGTTCTTCTAAATGAAAATGTCCTGCACCATCTGGGACCAAACCGATGCCACCGAAAAGCATCCCAAATTTAGCCTCATGGTCTGCTACGATAAAATCACCATTTAAGGCTAGACTTAAGCCTAAACCAGCAGCAGAACCATTGACTGCAACAATTAAAATTTTCTTAAGTAAATAGAGCTCAAGTGTAATATCTGTTACAAGCTTCATCAACTTTTCAAAGAAGATAATTTCATTAAAGTCTTTCATCATATTAATGTCGCCACCTGCGCAAAAGGCGCGCCCTTCACCAGTTAATATCACAATTTTATCATCATTTTTTTTAACTTCTTCTAATACGGAAGCCAATTCTTCTAATGTCTCTGGATTTACTGCATTAAATAACTCAGGTCGATTAAGCTTAATTATTGAAACTTCATTATGACGTTCAAACAGAACACGGTTCATCTTCAACTCATCCCCTTTAATTTAATCAGACATCTAATAATACCTGTATTATATATTTTTTAATCACTTTCGACAAGCTAGCTTTGACCGATAATAAGAATTACTCTCAGTTAGATTAGAATGATTATAAATAACTTGACTTAATTCACTCAACATTTTATACTCATTATAGATTAGAAATTCAAAGGTTAAACTTGATATGACAAACCTTATGAATTGAACAGTTTGATAAACATTATCAATTAGGGAGATGAAAGTGAAAATGTTAAATAAAGACTTTTTAAAAAAACACGGTGAACTTATCGCCGTTATCGTCAGTGGACTTATTCTACTTACCATTTGGTTATTTAAAGCATCAATTGAACCAAACCATCCTGTTTTATGGGCTGTCTTACATATTGTTGCCTTTGTTATCGGTGGATTTGCACAAGCTAAAGAAGGTATTACCGATACCATTGAAAACAAAGAATTAAATGTCGAGCTACTCATGATTATTGCTGCGATCGGTGCTGCTGCAATTGGATTCTGGACAGAAGGAGCAATTTTAATCTTTATTTTTGCCCTTGCTGGTGCACTTGAAACCTATACGCTTAATAAAAGTAACGAAGAAATCTCTTCATTAATGCATTTACAACCTGAAGAAGCAAATTTAGTTGTAGGTGATGGGACACGAGTTGTCAATGTAAATGATTTAAATATTAATGATGAAATCTTAGTCAGGGCAAGTGACCGTATTCCTGCAGACGGTGAAATCGTTCGCGGACGCACTTCAGTTGATGAAAGTGCAATAACAGGTGAATCACTCCCAGTTTCAAAAGAAATTGGAGATGAAGTCTTTGCTGGAACAGTCGCACTTGATGGATCGATTTATGTTCGGATTACTAAACCGGCAAGTGAAACTGTTTTTCAAAAAATTATTCAAATGGTTCAAACTGCACAAGATGAAAAGTCTCCTACCCAGCTTTTTATCGAAAAATTCGAGGGAACTTATGTAAGAATTGTACTTGCAGCGACTGTTGTGATGATGTTCTTACCTTATGTCTTATTCGGATGGACCCTTCAAGAAAGTATTTATCGTGCCATGGTTCTTTTAGTTGTTGCATCACCTTGTGCCCTCGTTGCTTCCGTCATGCCAGCGACCTTATCAGCTATTTCAAACAGTGCTCGGAATGGTGTTTTATTTAAAGGTGGCGTTCATTTAGAGAAGTTAAGTCAAATCAAGGTCATGGCCTTCGATAAGACTGGGACACTCACACGCGGAAAGCCTGTTGTAACAGATTATCTAATTGATCCAAACTTTGATGAGCATAAAATTCACGAGATTGTCGGTGCCATTGAAGCTGAATCAACTCACCCACTTGCCCGCGCCTTAACTGATTTTACAAAAGATAAATTAGAAATCGAACATTTTAATCTCGAATTAACTGAAATGAAAACAGTCAGTGGTAAAGGGGTTATTGGAACAATCAACAACGAGGACTGGTATATAGGTAAAGAAGTCTTTGCAAGTAAAACAGAAGAAGCTTTTTATCAAGACAAAGCAGAAATACTTGCAAATGAAGGTAAAACAGTTGTTTATCTTGGTTATAAAGAGCGTGTCGTCGCAATCTATGCCCTAAAAGATACAATTAGAGCTGACGCTGTCCAAGCAATTAAAGACATTCAGGCACGTGGAATTCACACTTACATGTTAACAGGTGATAATAAACTAACTGCACAAGCCGTTGCTAATGAAACAGGGATTGAACACTTTATTGCTGAATGTTTACCTGATGAAAAAGTTGAGCATGTTAAACAGTTACTCAAAGATAAAGGCAGTGTTGCAATGATTGGAGATGGTATTAACGATGCTCCTGCACTTGCAACAGCTGATTTAGGTATTGCTATGGGTGAAGGAACTGACGTTGCCTTAGAAACAGCTGATGTCGTTTTAATGCAAAATGACCTTGCTAAAATAACCGAAGCCATTAGCCTATCTGAAAAAATGAACCGAATTGTTAAACAAAATGTTTATTTTTCAGTCACAGTCATTGCACTCTTGATTATTTCAAACTTTTTTCAAGCAATTGACCTGCCACTTGGTGTGATTGGACACGAAGTAAGTAAAATTTTAGTTATTTTAAACGGTTTACGTTTATTAAGATCATA
>JASLIE010000082.1 GCA_030152985.1 Bacillaceae bacterium | reverse complement strand
TTTATCTATAGATAAACGGTTTTATTTATTCTTCTTTTGAAATTGTAACTTTTCGCTTGCGTGAGGTGCTCATTGTAAAGAGAAAGAGTCCGAAAATAACGACAGCTCCTCCAAGCCACTGTGATGCTGTAACGATTTCACCCAGTAAGAAGTAGGCAAGAATCGAAGCGCCGATTGGTTCAAAAACAATGGCCATTGAAATGGTTGAAGTACTCAACCATTTAAGTGCCCAGTTAAAAATACTGTGCCCTAAAAAGGTTGGAATAATGGCTAGTAAAATAAAAATAAACCAATGACTACTTGAGTAACCTGTAAAATTATTATTTAAAATTAAATTATAAATAATTAAGGTGACCGAACTCATACTGTAAACAATAAAGGTATAGGTTGTTAGGGACAGTGAGCGTCTGAGTTGTTGACCAATTAAAAAATAAACAGTGATTGCAATCGCACCAAGCAGGGCGAGTAAATCACCAAATAAGGCCATTCCACCAATTTGAAAGTCTCCCCAGCTAATAATAAAACTCCCGACTAAAGCGATAATCATACTAATGACTGCTCCGGGTGAGAACCTTTCACCAAAGATGAAATAAGTCCCAATAAAAGCGAAGATAGGTTGTAAGGTCACTAAAACAACTGAACTTGCAACAGATGTAAAATTAAGTGATTCAAACCACAAAATAAAGTGAAGTGCTAAAAAGACACCTGAGATAGAAGCTAAGATCCAATCTTTTTTTGTAATCACTTTAAATTCGTTTCTTTTCTTTAAAAAAACAAAAGGCGCCATAATAACAACAGCAATTAACAATCGATAAAGGGCAACAATTCCTGCTGGTACTCCGACTGCTAATTTAACTAAAACAGCAGAGGTTGAAACAGCAATGACGGCAATGGCAATAGCAATATATGGATTAACAGGCGATAATCTCAAAAAGTAATCGCTCCTTTATTAAAATAAATTAAGCATTCTTAAACATCTTATCATGTCGTCGCTAAAAAAACATTCAAGAAGATAGTAGCTATCTAACTAGCAAATGTGATATACTTGTTTAGATATTATGATACATGAGTTATTTGAGTAAGGCTCAATGCCAAGAAACTGGCGGAAGCCTTTCAACACTTTAAGGATATATGCAAAGTACGATACTTATGCAAAAGATAAGTTTTTTGAAAATATTAAATCAGACATATACTTATGTTTAATTAGCGTACGTTCAAAAGGTCAACAATCGAAGATTAGCGGTTTCTGTCACGTTTTATCTTGTTTAGTCATTTAAACTGTTGTAATTTATGCGCGATTTTTTGAACGACCTCTTAAAGTATTTAAGAAGGTTTCCACTTATGTAAAGTAAAATTTACTAGGTAGAAAAAAGGAGATTGAAAATTAATTGACAACATTTAAAGAACTAAAGGTATCAGATGACATTTTAAAATCGCTTGAGAAGATGGGCTTTGAAGAAGCAACACCTATCCAAGCAGAAACTATTCCGCACGCATTAAAAGGTGAAGACGTGATCGGACAAGCTCAAACAGGAACAGGAAAAACAGCCGCATTCGGGATTCCAATGATTGAACGTTTTGACCGTAATAAAAAAGGGGTTAAAGGACTTGTGATTGCTCCAACACGTGAGCTTGCAATTCAAGTCGCAGCAGAAATTGACCGCCTAGGTCGTCATAAAGGAATTAAGACGCTAGCAATCTATGGTGGCCAACAAATGGGACGTCAGATACGCGCATTAAAAGACGGTCCACATATTGTCGTTGCAACACCAGGTAGACTACTTGATCATATGCGTCGTCGTACGATTAAAATGCAAGAAATTGAAGTTGCAGTTTTAGACGAAGCGGATGAAATGTTAAACATGGGATTCATTGATGACATTAAAGACATCTTAAAAGGAATTCCAAAAGAAAGACAAACCTTACTTTTCTCGGCAACAATGCCAAGAGAAATTCGTGATATTGCGACTAATATGATGAACAATCCAAAAGAAATTAAAGTTAAAGCGAAAGAAATGACTGTTGAGAATATTAAACAATCATTTATTGAAATTCCAGAGCGTTTCAAATTTGATACATTAACAAACCATTTTGATATCAATTCACCAACACTGGCAATTGTATTTACACGTACTAAAAAACGCGTTGACGAAATTGCCGACGGTCTAAGAGTACGCGGTTTTAGAGCGGAAGGGATTCATGGTGATTTAACACAAGGAAAACGTGAAAGTGTGTTAAATCAGTTTAAGCATGGGCGGATTGAAGTCCTTGTTGCAACAGACGTTGCAGCACGTGGACTTGATATTTCAGGTGTTACACATGTTTATAACTTTGATATCCCACAAGATCCTGAAAGCTATGTACACCGAATTGGGCGTACAGGAAGAGCTGGACGTACAGGTGAAGCGATTTCATTTGTCACACCACGTGAAATACCACACTTACGTTTAATTGAAAAAGTGACAAAAAGTAAAATGGAGCGTGTTGTCCCGCCAACTAATCAAGAAGCAGCGCGTGGTCAACAGCAACAAGCGGCAGATAGCTTAGATGAAGCGATCAAAAAAGCTAACTTAAAAGACTATCAAGATACTGCCAAAGCATTGCTTGAAGAGCATGATTCAATTAGCCTTGTAGCAGCAGCCTTAAGCTTGCTAACGAAAGAACGTAAAGATGTTCCAGTTCGTATTTCTTCTGTTCAACCGCTCAGCGTTAAAGGCGGCGGTGGCGGTGGAAATCGCAGACGTGGTAGAGACGGACGTAACCGTAAATCAAGTGGTGGTAAACGTTTCTACGGGAATCGCAGTAATCAAGGCGGAAAAGGACGTAAGCAGACTGACGGACGTAGAAGAAGTCGTAATAGCAACCGTGGTCAAGGCGGTTCACGTCACTAAGCGTTTATTTTACACGTCACTAAGCGTTTATTTTAAGTGTAAATAGAAAAGCTTGTTTTTGAGGCGACTCAAATCAGGCTTTTTCACTATGGGGTTAATGTGTTAAAGGAGACGCTAATTCATAAAAAGGAGCGTCTAAGATGAGACAAGCACCTAAAAACAAAATAGCAAAAGAAGCGATATCAGCATGGCGTCTACACGGGATAACCATGACCAGTGTCACGGTCCTGCTGTTTCTTTCCCTTCTTTTTATTACATATAAGTTTGATTTATCCTATCTATACAGCGTGATTGCATTTGTATTCCTTCTGATAAGTGCCATCTTATTTATTAACTTATTGCCAAAGTTAAGATATAAACGCTGGCGTTATGAGATTTATCGTGATGAAGTTTATATCCAGTACGGTGTCTTGGTTAAAACACAAACCTTAATTCCAATGGCCCGGATTCAGTATGTGAATACAAAGCAAGGCCCGATCTTAAAAAAATATGATTTATCAAGTGTGACCATTACAACAGCAGCAACGCAACATGAAATCCCTGCCTTAAAAACAGAAGAGGCTATGATTTTACGCGATCATATCTCAACACTTGCGAAAGTAGATGCTGAAGATGTCTGATGTGATCAAGCAGCGCCTGCATCCTCTTGCTATTGTATTCATGATCTTCTCAACGATTAAAGAGATTATCTTCACACTTGGAATTGGATT
>JASLIE010000069.1 GCA_030152985.1 Bacillaceae bacterium | reverse complement strand
AGCAAGTAGCAAGCGGGGAGCTAAGTGGACGCTTATTCTCTGGTTAATTGTTATGATTGCCTTAAGTGGTATGTCTGCAGGTGCAAAGGAGTATGCAACAAGTGTCAACCATGCAGGTTTAAAGGATGATACGCCTTCAATGATCGCAGATGCTAAGTTGGCGGAGTATTTTAAGGATGATTTAGGGACGCCGGCAATTTTAGTCTTTAATAATGAAGCGGGTTTAACTGAGGAAAATTTAGCGCAAATTGAATCGCTGAATAAGGAAATTGACGCTGCTTCATTTGAGGGTGTGAAGGAAACAACCTTGGTCTATGAATTCTCAGATGATGTGAAAGAAACCTTCATCTCGGATAATGAAACGACCTTTATTCTGCCTGTCGTTCTGTTTGATGATTTAGAAAGAAAGGTCATTAACACAACCGTAAATGACATCAATGACCTCGTTCAGGCAGATCTAGCTAAGGAATCGGGTATGGTCATGAAGATTACCGGACCGAGTGGGATTGTTTCAGATATGTCTGATTTATTTTCACGTGGGGATTTAACCTTACTCTTTGGAACCATTGCTTTAATCTTTATTATTTTAATTACCATCTACCGTTCACCGATTATTGCTTTTGTTCCCCTGATTGGTGCGGGGATTATTCATCAAATTGTGGATAAGACAATTGGAATCTTCGGTAAGGCGGGAATGGGGATTGAGAGTCAGTCGATTTCAATCATGTCGATTTTACTCTTAGCAGTTATTACCGATTATGCCTTATTTATTGTTTCGCGTTTTAGGGAAGAGTTACGTATTCATGAGGATAAACATCAGGCCATGGCTTTAGCTATGAAGAAAGTAACTGAGCCTATTTTCTTTAGTGGGACGACGGTGCTTGCGGCCATGCTTGTTTTATTTGCAGCGGCTTTTGAGCCCTACCGTAATTTCGCGCCAGTTTTTTCAATTGCCTTGGTCTTTATTCTCTTAGGTGGTTTAACCTTACTACCAGCCCTCTTCGTCTTATTCGGACGTAAGTCATTCTGGCCTTATATTCCCAAGGTCGGTTCAGAAGCAAAGGCGAAATCAGGCTTTTGGCATAAGTTTGCAGGCACAGTGACTAAGCGCCCTGGTATACTCGGTTCATTTATTTTTATTTTGATGTTGCTCGTGTCATTGAATGTGACGACAAATGAGTATTCCTTTAACTTAATTAAGTCATTCCCAGAAGACATGGAGTCACGGGTTGGCTTTGAGTTATTAGAAGACAACTTCGCACCGGGTGAGCTTGCTATGACGACCTTGCTTGTTGAGTCAGATGAGCCGCTAGATGTCAGTAAGCTAGTCACGCTGAGAGAGGACCTCTTAAAAAAGGAAGGTGTAGCTAATGTGACACCGGACTTATCAGATGAAAATATCGCAAACTTTGGGAAGGATATGTGGTTAAATGATGATGAAAATGTAGCAAAACTCAGCATTGTCTTTGATGGCAACCCTTATGATATAGAAACAATGGAATATTTAAATGCTTTACGAGCTGATCAGGGAAAGAAGTTAATTGATCAAGCGAACTTAACTGATATGAAACTTTACTTCGCAGGTGAAACCGCTAAGCAGGCGGATACACGTGATGTAAATGACCGTGATACAGTCGTAATTGTGACCTTAATTACTCTTTTAATCACTTTATTACTGGGTGTGCAGTCTAAGTCCTTTATCGCGCCGATTTATATGATGGCAACAATTATTCTTTCTTACTTTGCTGCTATGGGAATAAGTATCTTTATCTTTGAGCAGTTCTTTGGTTATACAGCTATGAGTTACCGGATTCCGGTCTACTCCTTTATCTTCTTAGTCGCGCTCGGTGTCGACTATAATATTATGTTGATTTCACGGATTAAGGAAGAGGCGAAAACTCAACCGATTAAAAAAGCCATCGAACTTGGACTGGCTAAAACAGGTGGCGTAATTTCATCTGCCGGGCTCATTCTAGCAGCAACCTTTGCTGTCTTAATGACACAACCGATTTTAGAATTGTTTATGTTTGGTTTTGTCGTGGCAGTCGGTGTTTTAATCGATACCTTCTTGGTGCGGACGATCCTTGTTCCTGCCATCATGGTCAAGTTAGATGATAAGGCGCTTTGGCCTGTTAAAGTCATCTCGTCTAAAAAATAAATTTATTTAAGGTCAGACACATGTCTGGCCTTTTTATTTTAAATAAATATGTTATATTGAAGGGGCGAATATGACAGAAGGTGATAAAGGTGAGAAAAAAGATTAAGCAGCAAACGCTGATGAAAACAACTGAGAAAATCTTGTTAGAACAGGGCTATGGAGGCTTTAACTTTTCAGTTTTATCCAGCGAATTAAATGTCGGACGCAGCACCTTATATGAATACTATGGCTCAAAAGATGAGCTCCTAGCAGATTATATGACAGGATTAATGGTCGATTATACAAATGAATTAAAAGAAATTGTTGAGGGAGAAGAGGCAGAAAAACAACTTTTCCAACTTATTAAACTTATGATTAAATACGCACACATTCATGACGTCTTGCAGATGATTCCGCTCATGCAGAGTGACTCAGAAGCGGTAAAAAAAGTGAAAGAAAACTTTGTTCAAGATCATTTGGTCATTATTGACTATATTGTGGATATCGTAGAATTTGGAAAAAAAGAAAAAGTAATCAAGGAAGAAATACCGACTGAAATTTTAGTCAACTTACTTTTTAATACAATTAATAAACCATCCTCTTTAGACATGGATTTAAAGAGCTGGGCAAGCTGGGTCTGGGAAATATTCTCAACCGGCGTCACACCGAGGAAGTGAA
>JASLIE010000127.1 GCA_030152985.1 Bacillaceae bacterium | reverse complement strand
ATAAAAAACAAGTCGCTCGAGCGACTTGTTTTTTATTTGCCTTTTTTAGCTGCTTTTTCACGTTCGTTTTTATTTAAAATCTTTTTACGTAAACGAACTGACTTCGGTGTCACTTCACAATATTCATCATCTGATAAATATTGAATCGCTTCTTCAAGCGTCATTTGACGTGCCTTACGAATGACAGATGTTTGGTCTTTATTCGCTGTTCGCATATTTGTTAAATGCTTCTCACGTGAAACGTTAACAGTTAAATCATTCTCACGATTATGCTCACCAACAATCATTCCCGGATAAACTTCTGTACCTGGTTCTACAAAAATTGTTCCACGATCTTCTAAATGAAGAATTCCATATGCTGTTGCTTTACCTGACTCTAAACTAACAAGCACACCTGCACGACGTCCCCCTACAAAACCTTGAACTACTGGTGCATAATGACTGAATGAATGGTTCATAATTCCGTAACCACGTGTTTGAGACATAAACTCTGTCGAATAACCGAGTAAGCCACGTGAAGGAACATTAAACTCAAGACGCACTTGACCTGTCCCTGAGTTTTCCATATTTAACATCTCACCTTTACGCTCACCAATCGACTCCATGACAGGTCCTGTATACTCTTCTGGTACGTCAATTTGTAGGCGTTCCATCGGCTCACAGTCAACCCCATCAATTTCTTTAATAATGACTTGTGGCTTAGAGATTTGTAGCTCAAAACCTTCACGACGCATATTCTCAATTAAAACAGATAAGTGCAACTCCCCACGACCCGAAACAACCCACGCATCTGGTGAAGCAGTCGGTTCAACACGCAAACTCACATCTGTTTCAAGCTGAGTCATTAAGCGCTCCTCGATTTTAGCTGACGTAATATAATCGCCCTCTTTACCTGCAAAAGGACTATTATTAACTAAGAAAGTCATTTGAAGTGTCGGTTCATCAATGTGCAACATTGGAAGGGCTTCTGGATGACTTTCTAAACAAATTGTCTCTCCAATATTAATATCTTCCATCCCTGAAACAGCGACAATTTCACCTGCGCCTGCTTCAGTGATTTCAGTTCGTTTAAGCCCGATAAAGCCAAATAATTTTGTCACACGGAACTTCTTCTCTTTTCCGTCTGATTTCATGACAACAACCTGGTCGCCTACTTTTATTTTTCCACGAAAAATACGCCCAATCCCGACACGACCAATATAATCATTATAGTCAAGTAAGGTAACTTGAAATTGTAAAGGCTCATCTCGATTATCAATCGGTGCCGGAACCTGTTCTAAAATCGTATCAAACACCGGATCAAAGCTTTCATTTAATTCATCCGCTTCATAACCTGACTGACCATTAATTGCTGAGGCATAAAGTACTGGGAACTCTAATTGCTCATCATCAGCCCCAAGGTCGATAAATAAGTCCAGTACCTCATCAACAACTTCCTCAGGACGCGCGTTTGGTCGGTCAATCTTATTTAAAACGACTAAAGGCTTAACCCCTTCATCTAAGGCTTTTTTCAAAACAAAACGTGTCTGTGGCATTGTTCCTTCATAAGCATCAACGACTAAAATAACACCATCAACCATCTTCATAATACGTTCGACCTCACCACCAAAATCAGCGTGACCTGGTGTATCTAAAATATTGATTGTTGCATCCTTATATTTTATGGCCGTATTTTTAGATAAAATTGTGATTCCGCGTTCTTTTTCAATATCATCTGAGTCCATGGCGCGCGAATCTACTTGCTCATGTTCTTTAAATGTTCCCGAATATTTCAACAACTGATCGACTAACGTTGTTTTTCCGTGGTCAACGTGAGCGATAATTGCAATGTTTCGAATGTCTTCTCTTAATTTCATTTACATAGCTCCTCATTATTCATATAGATCGGTCATTAACTTTACCATTATATCACAAAACATTGAACTTGCGCACATTTGAATTAAAAAACACTTCTTTATTTTAAGAAGTGTTCTGATCAAATTTAATTATAAATAAAGCACCACCAAGTGAACTATCTGAAACCCTTATCTGTCCACCTGACTTTTCAAAAATTGCCCGAGAGATTGCAAGTCCTAAACCAGTTTCACCATCGCTGCCTTTAACAAATCGGTGAAATAAATTCTCTCGAACGACAGGATCAATCCCTGGTCCATCATCCTCAATTAAAATAACCCGACTTACTTCATTCGTTTGAAGTCTTATTTCAACTACTTTTTCTGCATAACGAATCCCATTTGAGATAATATTTAAACAAGCTTGGAGAAGTTTCTCCTCATCTGCATACAAGTGAAAATCCCCTTCAATATGCAACTTCACTTCAACTTCATTTTCTTTTGAAAAAGGTTCGAGGCGAAGGACTGCTTGGTTTAAAACGTCCGAAATTAAGACATCTTTCATTTGATAGAGAGTTTCTTCACTGTCTAACTTTGCAAGTAAGGTCATTTCATTAATGATACTTTTTAGACGGTGAACTTCTGTTGCAATGATTGTCAGACCACGCTCTGCATCTTCTCCTTCAAAAATCCCATCACGAACACCTTCTGCATAACCTTGAATCGTCATTAAAGGCGTTTTTAATTCATGACTGGCATTTTGAAAGAAGGTTTGTTGTGAATCAATATACTGCTTTAATTCAAGCGCCATATGATTAACGCTTTTTGCAACCTCTTTGATTTCACCTGTCGCTTCGATTGGGACGAGATCATCGAACTCACGTCGCTCAATCTTTTCAACCTCTCTTTGTAAATGTTCAAGTGGTGTGACTAGACGCCGAGTGACAAAGGAACTAAATGCAACCGCTAAAAAGGCACCGATAATGAAGATGAGCGCAATCCGTGAAATATAACTCTTTTGTACTTCCTGCAGATCTGTTAACGGTGTCAGTAAAATCAGTTGAACCTCAGATACATCAGGTTGAATTAAAATTTTGGATACGACATATTGATGTTTCTTATAAATCCAAATTTCATCTACATCTCGCATGAAATTTTCTTGCTGATAAAAACCTTCTACAATCGCAAGGTCAAGTGTTGACATTAAAACTGATTCACTCGCGCCATCATAGACAATAAATTGTAAGTCTTGTTCATTTAAAAATTCCTCAAGTGCTTCTACTGAATTATGCAAATGTGCATTTTCTTGAATAAATTGAACGAGTAACTCACCTTTTTGTTCAAGCTGCTTTTCTTCACTATTAATTAAGAGTTCTAAAATAAGTGAATAAATAATTAAACCAGCTATAGCCAGTAAAATAATAACAAGCGAGGTGAAAGCCAGATTAAACCGTGACTGTAGCTTCATTTCTCTTCCTGCTCTGGATTAAGCCGGTAACCGTGACCCCAAACTGTTTCTAAATTGATTTTAGGTATTTTTTTACGGATGCGTTTAACGAGGTCATCAACTGCCCGGTCACTTCCAAAATAGTCATCCCCCCACACATGCACAAGGATTTCTTCACGCGAGAATGCTCGCTCTGGATTTTTGGCCAGTAAAAACAGAAGATCAAACTCTTTTACCGTTACATCAATCACTTCTTCTCCCCAGACAACCTTACGCGTTTCCTCATCAATACTCAGTTCACCTAACTTAATCGATGTTTCTTCAACTAAGGGTTGCTGGACATAAGAGCGCGTCAGCAAACGCTTCACACGGGCTACAAGTTCACGTGGACTAAATGGTTTCGTTAAATAATCATCTCCACCAAGTTCTAAGCCGATAATTTTATCGACTTCTTCATCTTTAGCCGAAATAATAATAATGGGTACATCACTTGTTTCACGAATTGTTTTACAAAAT
>JASLIE010000033.1 GCA_030152985.1 Bacillaceae bacterium | reverse complement strand
ATAAATTCTTTAAAGTAATAAATACCTTGACTATACCACTGAATTAAATAGTAACCTGCATAATAATCAATTGTCAGTCCACCTATCCCGTCCCCATCTTCATTAAAAACTCTAAATGCAGTCGTTTCAGTCTTCTGATAAAATTGACTCCGTCTTTTAATTGCTTCACTTATTTTTTTCTTAAAAAAACTTGCATCAATTTTTTCGGATTCATTTCTCGTTAAAACCCAACCGACTGATTTGTTTTGTTCTCCGTAATAAGCTGTAGCTAAATACTCTCCTCTCTCACTGTAAAGTTTAATTAAACTTCCTTCATTTTGTAAGAGTTCTAAATTCTTAATAGCCGTTTTTTTAAGCAAGGGATTGCCACGTTTCAATTGATTGGCTTCTTTTGGGTGAATCCTTACCTTTTGCACTTGCATGACTTAATCATCCTTTCAAATAAATGCCTAGCTTGAAAACCATTGTAATAAAGCGCTTTCTCATGTATAATAGGACTTAGAGGTGAATACATGTCAGTCAAAAATAGAACAACTCATTTAATGGTCATGTTACCTGTTGAGCTGGTTCAAGAGATTGAATCGTATCAAAGTTCTAAACGAATTCGTGGTAGAAACGAAACTGTTAGAACACTCATTAAAAAAGGATTAACTGTCGAAGACGAATAAATAAGTTTAAATAGGCTACTTACAAATCATGTAAGTAGTTTTTTTATTCAAGTGATTCAAGCTTAAGTGAAAGAAACTCCCAGCGTTGATACTTAGCTTCAATTTCAACTTCTTTTTTCTTTTGATCTGCAAATAAACCCTCTACGACTTGGTAATTACTACCCGCCTCACTGATTAGTTCTTTAATCCTTTCAATTTCATCCTCTAAATTTATAATGTCTTCTTCTATTCTTTCCCATTCTTTTTGTTCATTATATGACAACTTCTTTCCTTTTTTCTTTTTTACTTTTTCCTCCTTAACGATTGGCTCTTCTTGGCGACTGTTTACTTGTTTTTTTAAATAGTCTGAATGATTCCCATAAAAATGACTGATTTTTCCGAAGTCATCAAAAATAAGCAACTCATCAACTACTTGATCTAAAAAGTAACGATCATGTGAGACTGTGATGACAACCCCAGCAAAGTTCTCAAGATAAGTTTCCAAAACACCTAATGTTTTTAAATCTAAGTCATTCGTTGGCTCATCTAAAAGTAAAACATTTGGTTTAGTCATTAAAATAGTCAATAAATAAAGACGTCTACGCTCGCCACCAGATAAACTTTTCACTTGTGCCCACTGTTGCTCTTTATTGAATAGGAAACGCTCTAACATTTGACTTGCACTGATAACTTCTTGATCTGTTGTTTCAATCATTTCACTGACATTTTTAACTAAATCAATTATTCGTATTTCCGGATCAAAATCCTCATCTGCTTGTTTATAATAACCTACTTTAACTGTTGGCCCCATAATGAGCTCGCCTGAATCAAAGTTATCACCTTGACTTAAGCAAGTTAACAAAGTTGACTTTCCTGCGCCATTAGGACCAATAATTCCAATTCTTGCTTCTAGACCTATTAGTAAACTAAAATCTTTAAATAACTCTTTTCCTTCATAACTTTTACTTACTTGTTTAAGCTCAATTACTTTTTTTCCAAGCCGAGTCATTTGAGTTTCAATTGCAATGACTTCATCCTCACCTTTAAAGCTTTTAGCTTTTAATTTATCAATGCGTTCGATTCGTGCTCTTTGTTTTGTTGACCTAGCACGTGCCCCTCTATTTAACCAGGCGAGTTCACGCTTTAATGTATTTGCATGTTTTAATTGCTCTTCCTCCTCTAAAGCTTCTCTTTTAAGTTTTTCTTCTAAATAATAAGCATAGTTTCCATTATAAACATACAAATTTGAGTCAAGTTCATAAATCGTATCGGTCACACGATCTAAAAAATAACGATCATGTGTTACAAGTAAAAGCGCGCCTGGATAGCTTTCTAAATACTTTTCTAACCAAATAATTGTAGCATGATCTAAATGGTTTGTTGGCTCATCTAAGATAAGTAAATTAGCTGGCTGAATCAGTGCCTTAGCTATTGCTAAACGTTTTTTCTCTCCACCTGAAAGTTCATTGATTAAAAGGTCAAAATCAGTTATACCAAGCTTTGTTAAGATCGTCTTTGCTAATGTATTTGCATCCCAAGCCTTATGTAAATCCATTTGCTGTTGTGACTTTAGTAAGTCGGTTTGATTCCTTTCACTTGTTGGATCGGATTCTAAAGCCCTAATCGCTTTTTCATGCATTCGAAGTGCAAGCATAATATCTGAGTCACCTGAATAAATATAGTCAAGTACATTTATTTTATCCTCTAATACAGGATTTTGAGGCAAATATTCAATTCGGTAAGCTTGCGGATAAGTGATTTTACCTGAATCCGGTTCTTCAACGCCTGCTAATACTTTTAAAAGAGTTGATTTGCCTGCGCCATTGACACCAATTAACCCTATCCGGTCTCTTTCTTTAATAAACGATGAAATTGACTCAAAAAGTATTTTTTCACCATACTTCATTGTTAAGTTTTCAAATGAATACATTGACGTCATTCCTTTTTTTAAGTTCTCTCTAGTATAACACTAATTATTCAAAGTCATTTGAAATCCCAACTTTGCTATGTTATGTTTATTTATAGTTGTCAGAACTTTCAGTTTTTGGATAAAATTAATAGGAGGAGATTTGTATGGCATTGCCTAAATACATTACTGACATCGACAAAATTGAAAACATCCCACAGGAAGAACGGGAAAAATTGAAAGCGATTACGGA
>JASLIE010000004.1 GCA_030152985.1 Bacillaceae bacterium | reverse complement strand
GTTTTAATAAGTTATCTTCGATCGAATGGAAATCAAAGTGAGTCGTTTTCCATTCGCTATCTCGGTCATCTGCCGGAAACTGAATCGGAGTAAAATCGTAAATCTCTTTTTCGGTTGGGACAACAATAATACCACCTGGATGTTGACCTGTTGTCCGTTTTACTCCTGTAGTCCCTTTTACTAAACGATCGATTTCTGCGCCTTTTAAATGTAATTCTTTATCTGATGCATATCCTTTTACATAACCATAGGCTGTTCGTTCAGCAATCGTGCCAATTGTACCTGCTCGGTAAACATAGTCCTCACCAAATAGTTCCTTCGTATAATTATGTGCTCTTGGTTGATATTCCCCTGAAAAGTTTAAATCAATATCCGGAACCTTATCTCCCTTAAAACCTAAGAAGGTTTCAAAAGGAATGTCTTGTCCATCTTTAAGCAGTGGCTTATGACATGTTGGACAGTCTTTATCTGGTAAATCAAATCCACTTGCATATGACCCATCTAAAAAGAACTCATTGTAATGACATGATTTACACACATAATGCGCAGGTAGTGGGTTGACTTCAGTTATTTCAGTCATCGTTGCAACTAAAGATGAACCAACTGAACCACGTGAGCCGACTAAGTATCCATCATCTAAAGAGCGTTTAACTAATTTATGTGAAATCAGATAAATAACTGCGAATCCATGACCAATAATACTTTCAAGTTCCTTCTCTAGGCGTTCTTCTACAATCTCAGGTACAGGCGAGCCATAAATTCCTTCAGCAGTTTCATAAGTTAACTTTCTAACATCTTCATCCGCACCGTCTATACTCGGTGTATAGAGCGAGTCTTTTAAAGGTGATATTGATTCTATCTTTTCATTTAGTAGGTGTGTGTTTTCAATCACAATTTCATGAGCCTTTTCTTCGCCTAAAAAGTCAAATGACTCCATCATTTCAGCTGTTGTTCTAAAATGTGTATCCGGCAAGGTTTGACGATTTAAGGGATTTCCTTTTTGTGATGCAAGTAAAATTTGACGATATTCCTTTTCATGTTCTTCTATATAATGGACATTACCCGTTGCGACTACAAGCTTATCCATCCGTTCACCGAGTTCAATAATTTTCTTAATAATATCTAGTAATTGAGCTTCATTTTGAATAATATCACTTTCTATTAAACCATAATAATTGCTAGGTGGTTGAACTTCAATATAGTCGTAAAATTCTGCTACCTTCTCTGCTTCATCAATTGATTTTTGCATCGCAGTTTCAAAGACTTCACCTTGATTACATGCTGATCCAATTAATAAACCTTCACGATATTTCTCTAAAACTGAACGTGGAATACGAGGGACACGATAAAAATAATTAATATGTGAATATGAAATCAGTTTATATAAATTTTTAAGACCTACATCATTTTGTGCAAGTATCGTACAGTGCATAGGCCTACCATGCTGATAGCTATCCCCTTCTCCAATGTGCTTATTTAAATCCTTATGATTGATAATCTGATATTGTTCAAGTTCCTCTAATAACTTCCAAAACAAATAAGCTGTCGCTTCTGCATCATAAATTGCACGGTGATGTTGCGTAAGTTCGACATCCATTTTTTTACACAGAGTATTTAAACGATGGTTCCCCATATTCGGAAAAAGGTAACGCGCAAGTTCTAATGTATCAATTACAGAGTTTGTAACCTTTGGTAAGTTAATTTTGGCATAGGCTTGATTTAAAAATCCGATATCAAAGGATGCATTATGCGCAACAAATACATCATCTCCAACCCACTCATAAAAATCACGTAAAACTTCATCAACTTCTGGTGCATCTACAAGCATCTCATCTTTTATTCCCGTAATCTCTATAATTTTCTCAGGTAAAGGACGATGTGGATTAGCAAAGGATTCAAAACGGTCTATAATTTCACCATCTTTCATACGAACCCCAGCAAGCTCAATAATCGTATCATAAACAGAAGAAAGACCTGTTGTTTCAACATCAAAAACAACATAAGTGGCATCTGAAAGTGAAAAGTCTCTTGGATTGTAGGCAATCGGAACACCGTCATCTACTAAGTTAGCTTCTACACCATAAATCACTTTAATATCATTCTTCTTACTTGCCGAATAGGCATCCGGGAAGGCTTGAACATTTCCATGATCAGTAATTGCAATGGCTGAATGCCCCCAAGAGGCTGCCTTTGAGATTAAGCGTTCAGGTGAAACAACTGCATCTAATTGACTCATTGTGGTATGTGCATGAAATTCAATCCTCTTTTCACCCTCATAGCCTTCATCGATACGCTGAGCTATAGAGACTTCTTGAATATCATTAGCCATCATCGTTAACTGATTAGAAAAAGTATCAGTCTGAATACGCCCCCTTGCCTTAATCCACATCCCTTCTTTAACACCATTAAACATTAAAGCATCTTCATCGTTGCGTGAAAACATTTTTATTTCTAAGGAATCCGTATAGTCTGTTGCTTTAATAATTAATAAACTCCGTTTTGAACGTAATTCTCTTACATCCACATTAAAAATATAACCTTGAACTGTGACACGATTTTCTTCTTCAACAATACTACTCATTTCAATTGCTTCATCTTGAATATTATAACCAATTGCAAGTGG
>JASLIE010000012.1 GCA_030152985.1 Bacillaceae bacterium | reverse complement strand
TTAAATTTGCGACAAATGAGGGAAAAATCCGCTCAACAATCACTGTCTTTTCAGCTCGAAAAGATGGCTTTGATCGGGTAAGGATTTGGAATCACCAACTCTTACGCTATGCGGGGTATGAAACGAGTCAAGGAGTTATCGGTGATTCAATGTCTTTAGAATTTACAAAAGTATGTCAAAGTCTTGGTTGGAAAGGTGAGGGGACAGCTTATGATATCCTGCCTCTTGTCATTCAAATTGACCAAGGTGAACCTGAGTTTTTTGAAATTCCAAAAGACATCATTAAAGAAGTTGAGATTCAGCATCCGACACTTGAAGGCTTTAATGAGCTCGGCTTGAAGTGGTATTCTGTTCCAATTATTTCTAATATGCGACTTGAAATCGGAGGCATTGATTATCCGGCCGCACCTTTTAATGGCTGGTATATGGGAACAGAGATTGGTGCACGCAACTTAGCAGATACAGATCGCTACAATATGCTTGAAGAAGTGGCTGATTTAATGAAGCTTGACCGGAAGCACGCACGTAGTTTATGGAAAGATAAAGCCTTAGTTGAGCTTAATTACGCTGTTTTAGACTCTTATGAAAAAGCTGGTGTGACACTGGTTGACCATCATACAGCTGCAGAGCAGTTCAAACGATTTGAAAAAGCAGAAAAAAAAGCAAATCGACCTGTTACAGGAAATTGGACTTGGTTAATTCCACCCGTCTCACCAGCGACAACCCACATTTTTCATAAGCCATATGACAACTCAATTCTTTCACCAAATTACTTTTATCAGAAAGATCCCTTTAAATAAAAAGAAGGAGACGCTCATTGCGTCATCCTTCTTTTACTTTATAATAAGTCAATCCATCCTGCTCAAAACGTTGAAGCTCACCTTGATGCACTAAACGTTCTAAATGACCAATCACCTCTGACATGACAAGTTGGAATAAACTTTCATAGCGGTCTTTATACTGAATTTGAGCAATTTCTGCGGCTGTTTTTGCCGAAGTTTTCAACTGTTCTTTAATTCGGTGACCCTTTCTTTCAATCGAATTTAAACGTTTTTCAAACAACTCACTTGCCTGCTCATTAACTACAGGACCATGACCTGGATAAACTCTTTCAATCTCAAGGTCTAAGACTCGCTTAAGCGAGGCTTCGTACATGACGAGTGTTGGCATCAGTTGACCATTTTTGTCTGGTTCAACAAGTGCATTACTTGATGAGTGCTCAAGTGCTAAATCACTTGAAATCAGTTCTTTTGTTTTTGAATGATAGAGTGCAATGTGATCAATGGCATGTCCCGGTACTTCGATGACCTTAAAAGGACCGACAAAATCGCCTTCAACAAGTGGATAAATAGGTTCTTCAATGGCCAGGTGTTTATTTTTTTCTAAGGATTGTTTCATTCGTTCAATCGTTTTATTTGCTACAGACTCTGCCCCATGTGAACGGTATAAATCTTCAAAGAAACGAATTCGCATCTGCATAAATGAGCTCTCACGCCTTAATCTTAAGACAGCACGCGGATGACTATAAACCTTAACAGACGGATTAATTTCCCTAATCCGTCCAATCAGTCCGATGTGATCCGCATGATTATGTGTAATGACGATTCGGTTAATTTCATTGACTTCAATCTTCAGCTCACTGAGGCGTTCTTTAAAAAACTCCCACACCTCATCATCGTCAATACAAGCATCAACTAGAGTGTAAGCACCATCTGCCTTAAACAAAAAACAATTAAAGGTTTTTAACATGGACTTTGTTGGAATAATGATTGAGCTTACTGTTTGATCAGTCACGAATAACTCCCTCTCTTCCTGCTAAATAGCCAAAGAGCGTAATTAAAACCGATACGCTGAGTAACATGATGAGTGATGCCGTCCAGTCTGTAAAATAATCATATAAAAAACCAAATAAAACTGGACCAATCGCTGCCAGTAAATAGCCAAAGGATTGGGCCATGCCTGACAATTCAGATGCCGCATAACCATCTTCAGTCCGTAAAGTAAAGAACATCATCGATAAGCTAAAGGCACTTCCGCTTGCTACACCTAAAAGTAAGACAGCCAGTATAATCATGAAAGGGCTCCCCTGGAGTAAACCGAGGATGCCTAGGATGAACATAGCGCCAGTTAAGACACCTAAGAAACTTTGACTTTTCATTCTCCCGGCAATGATCGGCATAATAAAGGTCAGAGGAATCAAGGCAAATTGCATTAAGGACAACATCCACCCTGCCTCATAGGCTGTGTAACCGTTCATTTGCAAGATTTCTGGTAACCAGGTCAAGCTCGTATAAAACATAAGTGACTGAAGCCCCATAAAAAATGTCACCTGCCAGCCCCGGAGTGATTTCCAGACATTCACTTGTTTAGGCTTGTTTTGTTGACTTATTTCTAAATCCCTTTCAGTTTTTAACTGAGGCAACCAAACGATCAAGGCGACTAAAACAAGCAAGGCCCAAGCAGCCAAAGCACCTTGCCAACTAAAGTTCTTAATTGAAGCAATCGGAATACTTAAACCCGATGCAAGTGCACCAAATAAGTTCATAAAGACCGCATAAAGACCTGTCACAAGACCAATTCGAAGGGGAAAACTCATCTTAATAAATCCAGGAAGCAAAACATTCCCAAAAGCGATAGCAATCCCGACAATCCCTGTTCCGATAAACAAGCTAGCCACGCCTGTAATAGACCTTAAAATAATCCCCAAAATAAGCAGAACAAGAGAGAAGAAAATCGTTTTCTCCATGCCAAATCGCTTAGCCACCTTAGGAACAAAGGGCGAAACAATCGCAAATGCGAGTAAGGGAAGGGTCGTGATTGTTCCAATTAAAGCATTACTAACAGCAAGTTCATCTCTGATCAGCGGAATAAGTGAACCAACCGAGGTCAGTGGCGCCCTTAATGTCGAACCTATTAAAATAATTCCTAATAATAATAAATATCTATTTCTATCTGATTTTTCTATCATGAATAATTGACACAACCTTCTTCTTTTCTAAAAGCTATTAATTGAACCATTATAAGTCTTTCTTCTGCTTCTGTAAAGACAGAAAAAGGAGTTACTTGTTATAAAATGAAGGTTAAAAAGGACATAATAAAAAGTCTAACTCATGAGTTAGACTTCTTTATCATCTATATTAAATAATGGGGGGCATTATTTAACCAAAACGTCCGTTAATATAATCTGATGTGCGTTTATCTGATGGCGAGTTGAAAATCACTTCTGTTTTATCAAACTCGATCACTTCTCCACTTAAGAAAAAAGCGGTTTTATCTGAGATACGCGCTGCTTGTTGCATGTTATGTGTTACAATCACGATTGAATACTTATCTTTTAATTCACGGATTAACTCTTCTACTTTTAAGGTTGATTTTGGATCAAGTGCTGAAGTCGGTTCATCCATTAGAATAACCTCAGGTTCAATAGCGAGCGCACGTGCAATACAGAGCCTTTGTTGTTGCCCTCCGGATAGCCCGTAAGCACTCTCGTGTAAACGATCTTTTACTTCGTCCCAAATATAGGCATCTCTTAAACTTTTTTCAACAATTTCATCCAAGATCATTTTATTTCGAATGCCATGAATTTTTGGACCATAGGCAACATTTTCATAAATCGACTTTGGAAAAGGATTTGGCTTCTGAAAGACCATACCTACTTGCGTGCGTAATTGTTCGACAGCTAAATTCTCATCAAAAATACTTTGCTCATCATACATAATTGCACCTGTTGTCTTAACAGAGGGAACAAGCTCAACCATACGGTTTAACGTTTTTAAGTAGGTTGACTTTCCGCAACCTGAAGGACCAATGATCGCCGTGACTTCTTTTTCTTTAATTTCAAGATTAATGTCCTTTAAGGCGTGTGTTTCACCATACCATAGGTTTAAGTTTTGTGTATCAAAGACGGTTTTCTTTGCGACTTCCGGTGTTGGGATCACTTCAATATTTGTAAACTCTTTTACTGCTGTCTCTTTTTTTACTGTGGGTGTCAGCATTTTATTCTCTCCTTTAATTTTGAACTTTAAATTTATTTCGAATTATAATTGCGGTTAAATTAAGCACCAGCAAAACAACAAGTAAGACAACAATTGTTGCAGCAGCTAAATTTGCATATTCAGCTGTCAATGTAGAATCCAAGGTCCAGTAATAAATTTGCATGGGTAAGACAGTGAATTTATCAAAGATACCATTCGGTAAAGGAATGAGTAAGGCAGGGATACCGATGACAACTAGCGGCGCTGTCTCACCAATTGCACGTGAGAGAGATAAAATCGATCCTGTCATAATTCCTGGGAGGGAGGCAGGTAAAATAATGTTTTTAATCGTCTGCCATTTTGTTGCCCCCATTCCATATGATGCTTCACTCAAATAACCTGGAACAGCTCGAATCGCTTCTTGACTTGCTACAATTGTAATCGGCAAAATTAAAAGTGACATTGTCAGTCCACCCGCTAAGACAATATTACCTAGATTAAGTGCCCTAACAAAGACAGTCATCCCTAAAATCCCATAAACAATTGAGGGAACACCAGCTAAATTTGATATGTTAGTTTGGATAAGTGAATGTAGTTTTCCTCGTTTAGCGTAAAGTTCTAAGTAAAGAGCCGTTCCGACACCTAAGACAATTGTAACAGGAGCTACGACAACCATGAGCCATAAAGTTCCTAAAATAGCGCCTAAGATGCCCGCTTTATCTGCATTAGTTGATAATTTACCGAACAAAAAGTTAAAGTTAATCCACGTAATTCCCTCTGAAACGACTCGGTACAAAAGAATAGCAAGTACAACTAAACCAAGTAAGGTGGCAAGTAAGAAAATGAGCTTAGCAAGCTTATTTAATGTCACTCGAAAGCTCATTCTTTTCTCTACTTTTAAAGCGTCAATATACCCCATACAACTCCTCCTAATACTCTTCTCTAAAACGTTTTGATACATATCTTGCAAGGAAGTTCATCAGTAAGGTGAAAACAAATAAGGTCATGGCTACTGCATAAAGACTATAATAAATCGTCGACCCTGCCGGCGCGTCCCCACCTGTAACTTCAACAATATAAGCAGTCATTGTTTGCATCGATTGTGTCACATCAAATGTAAAATTCTTTGTACTACCACTTGCAATTGTCACAATCATTGTTTCACCTATCGCACGTGATATACCAAGGACAAAAGATGAAATAATACCTGATAAGGCTGCTGGTATAACAACACGTGTGGTCACTTCAAGTTTAGTAGCACCTAATCCGAGTGCACCTTCACGCATGGCTTGAGGAACAGAACTCATGGCATCTTCTGATAAGGAAGCAATCATTGGGATGATCATAATTCCCATAACTAATCCCGGACTTAAGATATTCGTTGCTTCAAGAGATGGGATAAGTTTTGCTAAAAGGGGTGTAACAAAAGTAAAGGCAAAGAATCCGTAAACAATCGTCGGAATACCTGCTAGTACTTCAAGTAGTGGTTTGAATATCTTCCTAATCCGTTCAGATGCATATTCACTTAAATAGATTGCAGCCATTAATCCAATCGGAATCGCTACAAGCATCGCAATAACAGTTGAGATAACTGTTCCAGTGATCAAGGGTAAAACACCAAACTCTGGATTTTGACTTAAAGGCTTTAAGCTAGTTCCCGTATAAAAATCGAGAAAAGAAACTTCCTTAAAGAAAAACAAAGTTTCCTTTAGTAGGGTCACAACAATCCCAACAGTTGTAAAAACTGATACACTTGCAATCAGTAATAGAATCAAGGGAATTGCCTTTTCGAATTTCCGTTTAAAGCCATTGGACTTTTTATTATCTGCAATCATTTTTTGAACATCAATGTTAGTCTCATTTGAACGCATCGGACATATTCCTTTCATTTATACACAGATTTTATGGAAATGAAGAGCTTACTCTCTTGATTAAAGAGAAGTAAACTCTCATTTAAACTTATTTAAGTCCTTCTAAAAATGTGACACTTTCTTTAACCTCTTCATCTGGTATTGGCGCAAATCCTGTTTCACCTGCAAAAGTGTTTATATTATTCATTGC
Source organism: Bacillaceae bacterium (assembly GCA_030152985.1). Taxonomy (GTDB): domain Bacteria; phylum Bacillota; class Bacilli; order Bacillales; family Amphibacillaceae; genus Pseudogracilibacillus. The sequence goes on along the minus strand of JASLIE010000012.1, from coordinate 60 downwards.
ATAAATTGCATAATCAAGTACTTGTGGCTTTTCTTTTGATTGGTCGACATTCAAGTAAGT
>JASLIE010000003.1 GCA_030152985.1 Bacillaceae bacterium | reverse complement strand
GACACACAGTCAGGGAGGTGTTGTTTTTGGCACTATCACCATTAGATATTCACAATAAAGAATTCGCTTATGGTTTTAGAGGTTATGATAAGGATGAAGTGAATTCATTTTTAGATCAGATTATTAAAGATTATGAATTAACAATTCGTGAAAAAACAGCGTTACAGAATAAGGTAAATGATTTAGAAGAAAGACTCGGACATTTTATTGAAATTGAAGAAACATTAAATAAATCAATTGTTATTGCACAAGAAACAGCTGATGAATTAAAAAACAACGCACGTAATGAGGCAAAATTAATTATTAAAGAGGCTGAAAAAAATGCTGATCGCATTGTCGATGAAGCTTTAAGTAAATCAAGAAAAATAGCAATGGAAACAGAAGAGTTATCAAGACAAGCTAAAGTATTTAGAGCGCGCTTTAAAATGTTAATTGATGGTCAGTACGAAATGCTTAATAATCAGGATTGGGATGAGTTTATTTCAAGTGAACCATTGACTGAAATTGAGAGTCTTGATCCAATCGAACCACAGAATAAAGATGAAGAGGTTTTTGAGGCTGAAACTGAATAATAAACTAAGATGGAGCAAGTAAAATAAATAAGTACTATTTCAGCGAGCTAGGGAGAGTGCGAGCCTAGTATAGTTCATTTATTTGAAAATCACTCCTGAGTATCTATTCTGAATTATCAGTAAGAATAGACGGATTCGTTCACGTTACGAATATGATAAGTAGACTTTTAAAAAAAGTTTATAAGGGTGGTAACGCGAGTCTTCTCGTCCCTTTTCAGGGAATGCTGAGGACTTTTTTTGTATTTAAATTTAATGAGGGGGAATTAATTGTGAATTATAAAAAAACACTACAAATGCAACGAACAGAATTTCCGATGCGTGGTAATTTACCAAATAAAGAACCGATTCGTCGTGAAAAATGGTTAGAAGATAAAGTCTATGAACAAGTTCAAGAGAAAACAAAGGATCGTCCACTTTTTATCTTGCATGATGGTCCACCATACGCTAATGGTGATTTACACATTGGCCATGCGCTCAATCAAATTTTAAAAGATATTATTACACGTTATAAATCAATGTCTGGTTACCATGCGCCTTATATTCCAGGATGGGATACGCATGGATTACCGATTGAAACAGCGTTAACAAAGAAAAAGAAAATTGATCGAAAAGATATTCCAGTCCCAGAGTTTAGAGAAATGTGTGCTGAATATGCTATGGAGCAAGTTGAACGCCAGCGTGAACAACGCATGGCTCTTGGAGCACGTGGCGATTGGGGGAATCCTTATATTACCTTAACGAAAGATTATGAAGCGGCACAAATCAAAGTTTTTGGCCGCATGGCAAGTCGTGGTTATATTTATAAGGGATTACGTCCTGTCTTTTGGTCACCCTCATCCGAATCAGCTTTAGCTGAAGCTGAAATTGAGTATAAGGATAAGCGTTCACCATCAATTTATGTTTCCTATGATGTTAAAGATGGTAAAGGAATTATTCCAGAAGATGCTAAATTTATTATTTGGACAACAACACCATGGACACTTCCGGCAAGTTTAGGAATCAGCTTACATCCAGATTTACAATATGATATTTTCATTGTGAATGGTGATAAATATGTTGTTGCACACGATTTACTTGATCAACTTGTTGATCAACTCGACTGGGATGAGCCTGAAGTAGTTGGGTCATTTATGGGACGTCAAGCAGATAAAATTGTTGCTCGTCATCCTTTTTATGATCGTGATATTTTAGTCATGTTAGGGACTCATGTTACAACTGAAGCAGGAACTGGTTGCGTTCATACAGCGCCAGGACATGGTGAGGAAGACTTTTATGTATCAAAAGAATATGGCATCGAAGCTTTTTGTCCAGTTGATGAACGAGGAATTTTCACATCTGAAGCTCCAGGTTTTGAGGGGGTCTTTTATGATGAAGCAAATAAGTTAGTAACAGATAAACTGACTGAAAATGATGCTTTATTAGATTTATCTTTTATTACACACTCATATCCACATGACTGGCGTACAAAACAACCAACAATTTTTCGTGCAACACCACAATGGTTTGCGTCTATTAAAGATTTTAGGGAAAATATTTTAGATGAAATTAGAGAAGTTGAATGGTATCCTGCATGGGGTGAAACACGTCTATATAACATGGTACGTGACCGTGAAGATTGGTGTATCTCACGTCAAAGATCTTGGGGGGTTCCAATTCCAGTCTTTTATGCTGAGGACCAAACACCGATTATTACAGAAGAAACAATTAATCATGTTTCTGAACTCTTTAAAGAACATGGATCAAATATTTGGTTTGAGTGGGAAGCAAAAGACTTATTGCCAGAAGGATTTGAATCAGAACATAGTCCAAATGGTCGTTTCACGAAAGAAAAAGATATTATGGACGTTTGGTTTGACTCAGGTTCTTCACACGAAGCTGTCTTAATGAATAGAGAAGACCATCGTCGTCCGGCTGATGTTTACCTAGAAGGAAGTGATCAGTATCGTGGTTGGTTCAACTCATCACTTTCAACAGCTGTTGCAACAACTGGAAAAGCACCTTACAAAAATGTAATTAGTCATGGTTTTGTTTTAGATGGCGAAGGAAGAAAAATGAGTAAATCAATTGGAAATACAATTGATCCAGGCGATGTTCAGCGTCAAATGGGTGCTGATATTTTACGTTTATGGGTTTCATCAGTAGATTATCAAGCAGACGTTCGTATTTCACAAGATATATTAAAACAAGTGTCTGAAAGTTACCGAAAAATTCGAAACACATTTAGATTCTTATTAGCTAATTTAGTCGATTTTGATCCGAAGACTGATCAAATTGCTGAAGAAAATTTAGAAGAAATTGATCGTTATATGCTAGTTCGTCTTCAAAAATTAATTGAAAGAGTCGAAAAAGGCTATGAAAGCTATGATTTCTCAATTGTATTTAACGAGATTCATAACTATGCATCGGTTGATTTAAGTTCCTTTTATCTCGATTTTGCTAAAGATATTTTATATATTGAAACAAAAGATAATCATAGACGTCGTAGCATTCAAACAGTTTATTATGAAACGCTTGTTAGCTTAACAAAGTTACTCACACCAATAATTCCACATACAACAGAAGAAATTTGGGAGCATATCAATGGTGTTGAGACAGAGTATGTTCAGTTAGAGGACTTACCTAAAGCAAGGGAGATTTCTAGCTTTACAGAAGCGGATCAAACGAAGTGGGATTTATTTATGAAAGTAAGGTCAGATGTGTTAAAATCACTCGAAGAAGCACGTGCTGAAAAGGTAATTGGGAATTCATTAGATGCCCGAATTACAATTGAAGCAAAAGACGAAGAAGTTAAATCTTTATTAAGTTCGATTGATCATCTGCATCAATATTTAATTGTTTCAGATGCGCTTGTAAACCAAGCACATCCTGAAGCAAAAGAGTATGACTTTGTAAAAGTTTATGTAGAAAAGCATACAGGTGGAAAATGTAGTCGTTGTTGGACGCATTCAGATACAGTTGGTAGTCATACCGACCATCCTGAACTTTGTACGCGTTGCTATGATATCGTTGTTGAGCATTTTTCTGATTTAGATTTAAGTAAAGAAGAATAAGGATTTGCCCTATAGATAGAACTGTCTATAGGGCATCTTTTGTTGCACTTTTTTAAGAAAAGCTCTATTCTATAAAGAGCTAAGTAAAGTGAGGGATTCGAATGATACGTTATTATTTATTTGCATTGTTGGTCATAATCATAGACCAGGTTTCAAAATTAATTGTCATTAGTAAAATGGAAGTTCATGAATCAATCCCAATTATTGACTCATTTTTTTATATCACTTCACATCGTAATCGAGGTGCAGCATGGGGAATCTTACAGGATCAAATGATTTTCTTTTATATTATTACGTTAATTGTTGTCGTTGTCCTTGTTTATTATTTACAGCAGTATGGAAAAAAACAAAAAACGTTGGCACTCGGACTCAGTTTAATCTTAGGTGGTGCACTGGGCAATTTTATTGATCGTTTTTTTAGAAAAGAAGTTGTTGATTTTTTAGACTTTAAACTATTCACTTATGATTACCCCATTTTTAACATTGCAGATTCAGCATTAGTTATTGGTGTAGCGATTGTGATTATCTATACATTGCTTGAAGATAGGAAGGTAAAAACAAGTGGAAAATAAGCTTCAAATTACGAAAGAAAATATAGGCGATCGACTTGATAAGTTTTTAGTTGAAAAAATGCCTACAGTAAGTAGACAAAAGATTCAAAAGTGGATAAAAACAGGTTATATTCAGGTAAATGGTCAATTTCAAAAAGCAAATTATAAATGTAAGCAAGGCGATGAGGTTAGTTACTTAATACCTGATGAGCCTAAACGAGAAATTAAAGCACAAGCTTTTGATTTAGAACTTATTTATGAAGATGAGCTACTTGCTGTTATTAATAAACCGAAAGGCCTTATCGTTCATCCAACACACAGTCAGACAAGTGATACCTTAGTTAATTATTTAATGCATCAGTTTGATAGCTTATCAAGTATAAATGGTGCTGAGAGACCGGGTATTGTCCATCGTTTAGATAAAGATACCAGCGGCTTACTCATTATTGCAAAAACAGATGAAGCACATCTTGCTTTGCAAAAACAATTTATTGATCAATCGGTTTACCGGGAATACGAAGCACTTACATTTGGTGTGTTTAATCATGATACTGGAATAATCAATGCACCCATTGGCCGCGACCCAAAAGACAGGTTAAAAAGAGCTGTTGTCGAAACAGGAAAGGCAGCAGAAACTCACTTTACTGTACTTAAGCGTTTTAAGCAACACACACATGTTAAATGCGAGCTTAAGACCGGAAGAACGCATCAAATCCGTGTGCATTTAAAATACATTAATCATCCAATTATAGGTGATCCACTTTATGTAAGGAAAAAATCAAAGTTACTTGATTCACAAGCACTTTTTGCAAAAAAGATAAGCTTTAAACATCCGACTTCAGGTGAAATGATGACATTTGAAATCGAACGTCCTAGCTATTTCACAAATTTGTTACAAAGCTTAGAGAGGATATCTTGACTTAGTTCGCTTAGTTTGAAATAATGAATATATGATAAAGTCCTTTAAAAATAGTCCTGTGAGGCTAACAAGGAATCGGTAGTAGGATAAGTATGCCTACTAAAAGAGCCCTTACCTCATCGGTAAAGGCTCTTTTTTTATAATAATGAGGTGAAAAAATGAAGCAGAAAACAGTTCTGGATTCTAAAGCAATGTCTCGAGCTTTAACTCGAATCGCTCATGAAATTCTTGAGCGTAATAAAGGAAGTGATAAGCTCGTTTTACTTGGAATAAAAACAAGGGGTGTACCACTGGCCAAAAGATTGCAAGAGAAAATTCAAGAAATTGAAGGCCATCTGATTCCGATTGGAGAAATTGACATTAGCCTTTACCGAGATGATTTAGACAAGACTCAAATTGAGACATCTGCAAATGTGGCAGAACTTGACTTTGACATTACAGAAAAACGTGTCATTTTAGTTGATGATGTTTTATTTACAGGAAGAACAGTTAGAGCGGGAATGGATGCCGTCATGGATATCGCACGCCCTGCTCAAGTTCAACTGGCAGTTTTGATAGATCGTGGTCATCGTGAATTACCAATCCGGGCAGATTATGTAGGTAAAAATATACCTACCTCAGAAACAGAAGAAATTGTAGTTAAGTTAACAGAACATGATTCATTAGACGAAGTAAGTATAACTGAAGTGTGAACCTTTAAATAAATCCAGAGAGATTTGCAAGGTTAAAAGAGATATACGAGAGTATAGCTTCCTTGCGACCATTTTGCAGGGAAGCTTTTTATTTTAATGAGGAGTGTGAGTCGAATGAAACATTTTATTTCAATGGAGCAATTATCAGCAAATGAAATTATGGACTTATTAGAACGGGCTGAACGCTACCGAACAGCTGAATATAAAATTGATAAACAAATATTTGTAGCTAATTTATTTTTTGAACCGAGCACACGAACAAAAACAAGCTTCATTGTAGCTGAAAGAAAACTTGGTTTAGACTATTTAGAGTTTCAGACTGAACAATCAAGCATGAAAAAAGGTGAAACGCTCTATGACACAGCTAAAACCTTTGAAGCAGTTGGTGCAGAGTGCCTTGTTATACGCCATGAAGCAGATAATTGGTCAGATGCCATCAGCCATGACTTAAACATTCCAATTATAAATGGAGGAGCAGGAACAAGAGATCACCCGACTCAAAGTTTGCTTGATGTTGATACAATCTATCAAGAGTTCGGTTATTTTAAAGGACTTAAAGTTGTCATTGCAGGTGATATTAAACATAGTCGGGTTGCTCGTTCTAACGCACAAATCTTATCTAAATTAGGTGTTGAGGTTTACTTTAGTGCGGCTGAAGAATATCAGGAAGAAGAACTTGGATTTCCTTATATTCCAATTGATGAAGCTGTAGAAATGTGTGATGCACTGATGCTTTTAAGAATTCAGCATGAACGTCACGAATCATTTTCAGGTGCTGCTGTTAATTATTTAGAACGTTATGGTTTAACGAAAGAAAGAGAAAAACGGATGCAGGATCATGCAATTATTTTACATCCTGGACCAGTAAATCGTGATGTAGAGATTGATACTGATTTAGTTGAATGTGAGAGATCGCGTATTTTAAAACAAATTTCAAATGGCGTTTACGTTAGAATGGCAGTGATAACAAAACAATTATTAGAGTGGGGGATTATTAATGAAAAAAATATTAAAAAATGTCAAGCAAGTCGTCAAAGGGAATACGTTAGAAGCGTGTGAAGTATTGATTGAGCATGGTAAGATTAAGCAAATAGAGTCTGAAATTATAGAGCAAGATGCTAAAGTTATTGATGGAAAAGGTGCGCTTGTTGCACCGGGTTTAATCGATGTACATATTCATTTAAGAGAGCCTGGTGGGGAACATAAAGAAACAATTAAAACCGGAACTGAAGCAGCAGCACGAGGTGGTTTTACAACAGTTTGTTCAATGCCAAATACAAATCCAGTACCAGATGATCTTGAAACAGTCAATCAGTTATTTGATAAAATCAATGAGGATGCTGTCATTCGAGTTCTTCCTTATGCAGCCATTACAAAAGGTTTGAAAGGAGAAGAACTTACTGATATCAATGCCTTGTCAAAAACGAATGTTTTTGCG
>JASLIE010000265.1 GCA_030152985.1 Bacillaceae bacterium | reverse complement strand
TTAAATGAAGCAAGTGCAAAACAAGCTGGAAAATCACTTGAATATCTTGATTATATTATTTCAATTGAGAAGAACTCGGATGAACTGAGGAAAGTAATCATTCTGAAAGCGGAAGCTTTAGTGAAGTTAAAAAGAAATATTGATGCACAAGTTATTCTTGAAGAATATATAAAAGATAAAGGAATTCATCCCGACATCTATTTCGCCTTGACTAACACTGAACATAAAATAAATAAAAGACTAGATTGGATTAACAAGGTCTATGAATTAAATAATTTAAAAGGGATTATTTTTGATAATCTAGATTCAAACCCAACTTATGACGACTTGCGTATGTTAGAGAGTTCGGATAAAAATCAAGAATCCTCTCTGGTCACAGTTATTTTTCCGGTTTATAATGCAGGTGAAGGGTTAAGAACAGCAGTTCGTTCAATTCAAGCACAAACTTGGAGTAACATCGAACTTATCATTGTTGATGATTGCAGTACAGATAATACAAAGAAAATTGCAGAGGACTTAGAAAAAGCAGATTCAAGAATTCGTGTATTCTCAACGAGAGAAAATAGTGGCCCCTATGTCGCTCGTAATATAGGACTTCAGCATGCAAAAGGCGATTTTATAACAGTTAATGATGCAGATGATTGGTCACATGAAAGTAAGATAGAAATTCAGGTAAGGCATTTAATAAATAACCCTAAAGTTATTGCTAACACCTCACAGCATATACGTTTAACTGAACAATTAACAGTGAATCGTAGGGGAATGCCTGGTAAGTATATGTTTCCGAACATGTCATCGTTGATGTTTAGAAAGAAACCGGTACTTAAGGAGTTAGGGCATTGGGATAGTGTGAGATTTGCAGGCGATGGTGAATTTAAGCGTAGAATGTTGAAGGTATTTGGAGAGGAAGCTTATGTGGATTTAGAGACAGCACCACTATCTTTACCACGTCAAAATGAAACATCTCTAACAGCTAGTTCAGCCTTTGGATATAATGGCTTTTTTATGGGAGCACGCCGAGAATATGTAGAAAGTTTTACCTTTTATTACGAAAATAAAGACTCGAAAGACTATCACTATGGGCAAGGGGAGAGACCATTTCCAGTCCCTGCACCAATGTTACCTATGAAGCAAAAGAGAAGTGTGATGGATGTTATAGTGTTTTCAGACTTTCGTGAGGATAAAGAAGCAGAAGCTTTACTTGAAGAGTTCATTAAAGAAAAGAAAATCGTTGGATTAGTTCAAGTTTTATCTTATGACTTAAATCAAAGTTTAATGATTGATTCCTCTATAAGAAAGCTTATAGATCAAAAAACAGTTAATATGCTTGTTTATGGTGAAGAAGTGGAGTCGAAAGAGGTATTAATATTAAATAGTGCTTTATTCAATGAAAGACATAGGTATTTACCAAAAATCAGAACGAACATTGTGCATGTCTTGGATGAAGAAATAGATGAAAAGTCAGAAGGTAATCTGACAGACATTTTTAATCAACCAATGTGTCGGTATAAAAGGAATCATACCGATGCGAGAGAGTGGATGAAACGCTATGAAAGAATTTGAAACAAAAGAGCGAATAATTAAATCTGATCTTTTAAAAGCTCAGAATGAACTTTTAAAGCGTGAGTATGAGTTGCGTGAAATTTCCTCAAACTCTTTTTTACGTTTTTTAAAAATAAGTCGAATCAAGCAAGCTTTTAAAAATGGACTCGCTTATCTAGTGGGGCGTCGTAATTTAAAAAGGCTTTATAGTAAGAAGTTCAAAAAAAAGCAAGCAGAAAATGATTTAAAGCCTCTTGTTTATAAATTATATAATTTGGGTTTTATGAAAGCTAAAAGTGAAATAGAAGCGTTAAATAAATACCCGAAGAATAAGTATGTGAAGCGAGCCTCGGACTGGGAGCTCGCTTTGTGGCATGCCAATAAACAAAGCAAAGCTAGCGCATCAACAGCAATTTATTATTTAGAACAATTAAAAAGTAGAGATATGAAAGAGAATGAGGTACTTGCGATTTTACTAGCTGAGCAGTATGAAAAAACAGGGGAACTAGAGAAGGGAAAAGAAGAGTTGCTCCCTTATTTAAATAAATCTCAAAACGCTAACTTAAGACTCGCTTACGCTAATTTAATTGAAGATAAGCAAGACTGGCTTGTAGAAGTAAATAAAGTTTATCAGGCATATGAATTACAACCAATAAACTTTAAAGGTGCTCACTACAGTTATGATAACCTGATTTGTTTAATTGAAGAATCAGATAAAGTAACAGGTCCATTGGTCACAGTGATTATTCCAGTGTACAACGCAGGGGTATCTGTTAAAGTTGCAGTTGACTCAATGTTAAATCAAACATGGACTAACATTGAACTAATTGTTGTAGATGATTGCAGCACTGATAATACATATAGATACTTAGAAAAATATATAAAAACAAAAGCAATTAAGTATTATAAAACTCCTGAAAACAGTGGACCTTACGTTGCTCGGAACATTGGATTAAAATATGCACAGGGTGAGTATGTGACAGTAAATGACGGAGACGATTGGTCACATCCACAGAAAATTGAACGACAAGTTAAACACCTTA
>JASLIE010000247.1 GCA_030152985.1 Bacillaceae bacterium | reverse complement strand
TTCTGACCAAGATTCAATAAATTCAATTAAATCATTAATCTCATCTTTGTGTTGATTAAAATAAGCTTTATCTTTTCTATCTACTTGTTCTATGATACTATTATATCTTAATTTTAGTTCAATTAATAGTTCTAACATACTTTCTGTTTTCTTAAGCAATGTGTCCATGTTAACGACTCCTATTTTAAATATTTGTGAACAATAATAAACTACATGATACAAATCCCAATATACGGTATAATAGACATTATGTAAAAGATTAAAATAGATAGGAGTATATTATGCAATATCCTGCAGGTACAAGGAAAACAACTCAAAGGAAAAAAATAAATAAAAGACCCCTTTCTACTGCAAATCGTGGAATGTCTTTAGAAGATGATATTAACTATACAAATGAATATTACTTAGCACGTAACAAAGCAATTATTCATAAAAAGCCAACTCCAATTCAAATTGTGAATGTGCATTATCCAAAGCGGAGTGCAGCTGTTATAAAGGAAGCTTATTTTAAGCAAGCAGCTACGACTGATTATAATGGGATTTATCGTGAAAAGTATATTGACTTTGAGGCAAAGGAAACAAAAAATAAAACATCATTTCCTTTCAATAATATTCACACACATCAAATTGAGCATTTAAAAAACGTGCTTAATCATGGAGCGATTGCTTTTTTTATTATTCGCTTCACGACATTAAATGAAACTTATTTTCTTGATGCTAAACTAATTATTGATAATTGGGAGAAACAATCAAGTGGAGGACGAAGGTCACTAAGCTATGACACCATTAAAAAAAATGGGCATTTAATTCCTTTTCACTTCCAAGCACGTGTTGATTTTTTAAAAGTCATTGATAAATTGTATTTTGAAACGGAGGAATAAACATGTCTCAGAAAAAATCACGAACTGAATTAAGACAAAAAAAAGTAAAAAATAAAAAAAGTAAAAAATCTATCTTTAAAAAAATAATATTAACTCTATTTGTTATCGGCCTTTTAATCGGCGTAGGCGTCACTGCTCTTTTCGCTTATTATATCTCTGGTGCGCCTGATCTTGATCCAGAAAAACTATCTGACCCCTTTGCATCAGAAATTTATAATATGGATGGTGACTTTGTTACCGATGTTGGTGGAACTGAGCGTCGAATAAAGATTAAATATGACGATTTACCACCTGTACTTGTCGATGCAGTTGTTGCGACAGAGGACTCACGCTTTTTTGAACATCCAGGAATTGATATTAAAAGGATCTTTGGTGCAATTAGAGCAAACTTTCAACACGGATTTGGTTCAGAGGGTGCAAGTACAATCACACAACAAGTAGTTGAAAATGCTTTTTTAACACCGGATAAAACAATTGAATTAAAGGTTCAAGAACAATGGTTAGCCTTAAAGTTAGAACGTGAATATTCTAAAGAGCAAATAATGGAAATGTATTTGAATAAAATTTTTTACGGAAGTAATGCTTATGGCGTCGCCAAAGCAGCAGAAATTTATTTTGGAAAAACAGACTTACACGAACTTACTCTGATTGAGGCAGCGATTCTTGCAGGTTTACCTCAAAGACCGACTGCTTATAATCCATACGAGAATCCTGATTTAATGGAGGGACGTGTAGATACTGTACTGAAATTAATGGTAAGACATAATAAAATAACTCAAGCAGAAGCTGACGAAGCAAGGGATGTTGAGATTTCAAGTTTATTAACAGGAAAAAGACCTAAAGCACGTGTTTATGATGGCTTTGTTCAACAAGTTGAACGTGAAGTAAGAGAAAAATTAGACGGTGCAGATATCAATACCGATGGTTTGAAAATTTATACAACACTTGATGAAAATGCACAGAAACATGTTGAATTCTTACTAACAGACAATTCAAATAATCCAATCCCTTATCCAGACGACGAAATTCAATCAGCTTTAGCTGTCATTGATAACGAATCAGGTGCGATTCGTGCCATTGGAGGAGCACGTAATAACGAGAATTTAGACGGAATGAACTATGCCATTAACCTAGAACGCCAAGCTGGATCAACAATGAAACCTATTGCTGCGTATGGCCCTGCTATTGAATATGAAAACTGGTCAACATATGAGCAAATATTAGATGAAACTTTTTATCCTAAAGGATCTAGTGTTGAAATGCGTAACTTTGACCGACGTCATCATGGTTGGCTTTCAATGCGTGAAGCATTAGCAAAATCATACAATGTACCTGCTGGGAAAACATTAGAAGAAATTGGGTCAAAGCGAGTAAGAGAATTTGGTACAAAGATTGGTATAAATTATGCACACGAACATTTAGATGCACGTGATGCTATTGGTGGAACAGCAACTAATGTCACACCTCTTGAACTTGCTAGTGCCTATAGTGCTTTTGCAAACGCAGGAGTCTACACACCCTCACATACAATAACTAAGGTTGAGTTTCCAGATGGAACAGAAGTTGATTTAACACCGGAGTCTGAGGCTGTCATGAAAGATTCAACAGCCTATATGATTACTGACATGTTACGTACAGCTGTTAATGAAGGTACAGGACGAAATGCAATTATTGATGGTTTAGATATTGCTGGAAAAACGGGTACTACAAACATTAAAGGTGTATCAGGCGCAAATAATGCTTGGTTCAGTGGTTAT
>JASLIE010000246.1 GCA_030152985.1 Bacillaceae bacterium | reverse complement strand
AATCCATCTTAAAATAAAATATGCTACATGCGTAATAAATCCAATAATTGTAAGTGTAATAGCAATTTTGCCTGATATACCTTTTCTTGATTTACTGTGCTTATCTCGAACTGTCGCACCAAAAAACAGTGTTGCTAGTAAATATAAGGCGATAGCTGAAATATATAATACTGTAATACTTGTACTCATTGCACTACTCATCTGATAGCAACCCCTTTATTAGTCTTTTTTATTTTCTTCCTTTTCTCTTTCTTGCTCTTCTTCTAGTTCTTGTTGATCAACAACCATTTTAATCTGAGTGCCCTCAATTGCTTTTTCAATATCTTTTTTAACTCCAAACCAGTTCTTATTCGTATGTGCTGCGAGTAATAGCTCACCATGATGTGGGTTGATCCAAATACGTCTATGTTGCCAGTACATTCCTTGGATAACACCAATCATGAAAATAGCTGAACCTATAATAAAGAATGGTAAGGTGTAATCCTTTCTTACTGTGATTCCACTTACGTATAAGGTTTCTACATCACGAATACCTAATTTATACTGATTTGATTCAGTTGGATCGATGTTTTGACCAATAGAGAGGAAGCTAATTTCTCCTTCATCTTTTCCTGGTTCAAACACATGAAATACAAAAGCTGGATTTCTTGGGAACTTTGTTTGTGATCTTGGTTCACCGTCTTCTAAAATATAATCAGGGTAATACTGATCAAGCTTAATTTTAAAACCGTTTTCTAATTCATATGTTTTTTCAGGATTCTGTAAATCAACAGTGATATCTCCTAAAGATTTTCCGTCTGGATTAGAAGTTTCAAAAATACCAAATGTCATTGATTTAAATTCATTTTCTTGGAAACCTGACTGATAAAGCGTATACCCATCAAACTTAACAGGATGATTCATCTTTATCTTGTCCGTCTTAATCTTCTCTAAGTCTGCCTCTGCTCCAACGACATCTTTATCCTTAGCCTTATAAATATTTACATCTGTTTCATAACTCTTATGGACCTCACCTGATTTTTCAATTGCTTCTTTAAAAACAGGGTCATTTTCATCATATACTTCTAAGGTAAATTTATTATTTTCAATATAATACTCACCATTAGTACTTGGAATAACGACCTGTTCTCCTTCTCTAACCCATACATAATCATCTAAAAAGAAAAAGGGTGTTATTCGGAGAAGTGCTGCTAATAAAACAATGATCAGTCCAATATGGTTTACATAGGGACCCCATCTTGAAAATCGGTTTTTCTCAGCTAAGACGTGGCCGTCCTCTTCTGTAATCTTATAACGTTGTTTCTTTAGTGCATCGACAACTTGTTGTTTTTCTTTTTCAGTAACACCTTCTGTTTGACTAAATAATCTTTGTCTCTCTAAGAAAGTATTATGACGCTTTGGTTTCTGCATTTTTAATGCTCGACGTAGTGGGATAAAGCGGTCTAAACTACAAATAACTAAGGATACACCGATTAAAGCTATTAAAATCATATACCACCATGAACTATACAAATCATGAAAACCGAGCTGATAGTAAATCTTCCCTGCAATTCCATAATAATCTTCATAAAAAACTGCCGGATCACGGTTAGGTGCATCTGCTGGTATGTACATTTCTTGAGGAAAGATTGTTCCTAGTCCACTAGCCAATAGTGCAATTACAATCAGCCAGATTCCTACTTTAACACTAGAGAAAAACCCCCAAATTTTATCTACAATACGTGTATTATAGGTTTGTGATCGTCTAGCACTTCCGTCATAACGCATATTTAGTAATTTTTTCTCTTCATTTCCATCAATATGCTGATTACCTTCAATGGGTTTACCACAAGCTTCACATAAAACTGTTCCTTCAGGGTTAATATGACCACATTCACATTTTATTTTATCCATTCAACTTCCTCCTCTCATATTATTCTTCCGGTAAGATACGTTTAAAATGTTCTTCTAATTTATCCAATGTTAATGCTCCTGCAACAACATCATCAATTTTTCCTTCTGGTGTAATAAATATCGTACTTGGAATAGGTCCAATTTTATATAGGTCCATTACTTCACTCTTAGTATCGTGCGGAACCGGAAATGTTAAATCATATTTATCAATAAATTGATGAATAACAAGTTCATTTTGATCTAAATTAACTGCAACAATTTCGATTCCTTTATCTTTGTACTCTGGATATAAAGATTGCATAAATGGCATTTCCGCTTCACAAGGCGCACAGTAAGTTGCCCAAAAGTTTAACATAACGCCTTTACCTTCTAATTCGCTCAGTCTAATTTTTTCTTCTTCATTGTTTTCATTAATTTGCACTAATTCAAAATCAGGCGCCTCATCTCCAACACCATAAATTTCTTTATCTTGATTTAAATTTGAATAGAGTGCAAAAACAATTGCGGCAAGCAATATTAATAAAATTGAGGATCTAAAAATATATCGCCTTACTTTTTTTCCTTGTTTTTTTTGACGTGCTTTTTCTAAGCTCACAATAGTCACTCCTATATATATTAGTTATCTTTATTGCTCAGAGCTAACTCTCTTAGACTACTCACTTCTTCATGTGTAAGCTTTCTATATTTACCTGCTTGTAGCCCCTTTAATGTAATGAAACTATATTTCTCACGTTTTAACTTATTAACTCGATAACCAATTGTTTCAAGCATTCTATGAATATGACGATTTTTTCCTTCTCTTAATTTAATCTCAACTAAACAGGTATTTTTTCTTTTGTCTGTTGATAGAAGGCGATAAGATGTTGCCTTTAATATATCACCATCATCACGTACCCCTTTATACATCTTATTTAACTCTTCTTTAGTTGGGATACCTTCTAGCTTGGCTACATAAACTTTTTCCATCTCATATCTAGGGTGCATAAGTAAATTGGCAAATTGACCGTCATTTGTTAAAAGTAATGCACCTGATGTATTATAGTCTAAGCGTCCAATTGGAAATATTCTTTCTTCAACTTCAGGTAATAAATCTAAAACAGTTTCACGATTTTTATCATCAGCCACACTTGAAATCACACCACGTGGTTTATAAAGTAAGTAATAAACTTTTCCTTCTTTCTCAAGTGGAACACCGTCAACAGAAACTTCATCCTTTGGCGAAACACGTGTACCAAGCTCAGTCACAATTTCCTGATTGACCTGGACTCTCCCTGCTTCGATTAACTTTTCTGCTTTACGTCTTGATGTTAAACCACTTTGGGCAATGACTTTTTGTAGCCTTATCCGTGTATCACTCATCTAATCACTTCTTTTCTTTTATTCTAAATATTTATTATATAAAAGATTTATGAATGTATTATGAACTTTAGTCAGACAAAAGTGTCGACCTTAATCACACGCTATATTATATTATAGCAACCCGTTCATAAACCGTCTATTTATACTGCTGTTTTTCACAGTTTTTACATAACTTATTTTATTCATCAAAAAATAAATCAACCTCTTCTTCAACAGTTTCTTCAGTAATGTTTTCAGGGAGTTCTGGTAAATCATCAATGTGACTTAAACCGAAGTAAGTTAAAAAGTCTGTTGTTGTACCAAATAAAATTGGATTTCCGGTTGTTTTCTTGCGTCCCTTTTCTTCTATTAGTGAACGTGCAACAAGAGTTTGAACAGCACGATCACTATTTACTCCCCTTATATTATCTATTTCTACACGCGTAATTGGTTGTTCATAAGCAATAATTGATAAAACCTCAAGTGCTGCTTGTGATAAATGATTATTTTGTGGAGCCTCTATAAGCCTTTGATAATAGGTATGATGCTCTGGCTTTGTTGATAAATAATATAGATTATTTGATTCAATAATCATAATACCTCTTTTGGTATTTTCATAATCAAACTTCATTTCTTCAATGATCAATTTAACATCTGTCTGTGCTAACTCTAACACATTTGCTATTTGTTTAAGTGAAAGTCCTTCATGACCACTTGCAAATAATAATCCTTCTAAAATTGCTTTATATTCGATTGATTGCACTTAAATCCCTTCCCTTAACCTAACATAGATTGGCGCAAACCGATCAGCTTGTTGAATGTTTATTTTTTGCTCTTTCATTAACTCAAGAAGTGCCAAGAAAGTTGTTACAATATATCTTTTATGATTAATTGGAAACAAGTCATTAAATTCAAGTGAAGCATTTTTTTCTTTAAGTTGATCAATAATATTTAACATGGCTTCTTCAATTGATATTTCAAATCGATCAATTTTAGTTTCCATTGGCTCAATCCAAGACTTTCTCCTTAAAACATTCTCAAGCGCATCTATCATATCATATACTGTTAAATCACCTTGAACAACTTCTTTTTTCTCTATTACTTGTTGAAACATAATTGGAGGTCGCGTGAATGATTGCTCGTTTCCTGTTTCTTTTTCCTTAAGCTTTAATGCAGCCTCTTTATACTTTCTGTATTCAATCAATCGTTCAATCAATTCCTCCCTAGGATCTTCCTCATAAGTATCGTCGATTTCTACTTTTTCTTTTGGTAAAAGCATTTTACTTTTAATATGTAAAAGTGTTGCAGCCATCACGAGGTACTCACTTGCAACGTTTAATTCTATTGTCTTCATTGTTTTTATAAATGATAAATACTGTTCTGTAATTTCTGCCATTGGAATATCATAAATATCAATCTCCAACTTATTAATAAGATGCAAAAGCAAATCAAGTGGACCTTCAAATACATCCGTCTTTACTTCATAGTGTTTCATATGACACCTCATTTTTTTAAATTCAAATGAATAACCGACCTATATGGGTCGGTTATTCATTTGATTTAATTAAGTTTAATTGTTGAAAAATAAGATATCCATCTGATTTTTGTTCCTTTATTTTAAAAGGAATCAAGTTAATTAAACCTAACCATAAATTAAAATAAAATACATATAATAAATAAGTTGGACTTATATAACTCATTATTATATAAGTACATAAGGCTAATATAAGATTAAAAAGGGGACCAAAAAGTGAAATAATAATTAATTCATTCTTCTTAAATCCCTCTGATTTTATACTCTGTGCTTGTGGATTAAAAAGCAAGAAAAAACGGACAATAAATGTTGTCTGATTTAAACGAATGGTAAAGAGTGTTTTCCCTGTACCAAGTGTTAAAGTCACTTCTTCTGCTTCAACTAATTTTGCGCCCACTAAATGACCAATCTCATGCGTTAACATACTCAGTGGTGCAATAATTACTATAAAGAACAACACATTTATAT
>JASLIE010000231.1 GCA_030152985.1 Bacillaceae bacterium | reverse complement strand
AGATTTTATTTGTGTAAGTTCTCTTTCGTTTTTTTTCAAGCTCTAAAATCCACTGTTTTCCATTTCTTGAGGCATCTCGATATTTATCTAACTCTTCATTAAAACCATCTTTGATTATATTCCCTTCAGTGATCGAAATAGGTGCTTGTTCATTAATACTTGAGTCGAGTAAATCAACAAGCTCTTCTGGATAAATGATCGCTTCATTTAATTTATTAAGTTCTATCGCATTAAAATGAGTCAGGCTTTCTTTTATTTTAGGTACTTGTTGCAAGGACTGTTTTAGTTGATTCAAATCACGTGCATTCACATTACCAAATGATATTTTTCCTGCAAGCCGCTCTAAATCATAGACTTCTTTCAAAGCTTCTTTCAATGTTTCTCTTTCAATAAAAGAGTCATTTAGACTTTCAACAATATTTAAACGTTTATTAATTAACTCACGATTAAGTAAGGGGCGCTCAATCCATTGCTTTAACATCCGAGCTCCCATCGCTGTGACTGTTTTGTCTAAAACCCAAATAAGTGAACCATATTTCTCTTTTTTTAAAATCGTTTCTGTTAATTCAAGATTGCGTTTTGAGTACATGTCTAAAGATAAATAATTGTTTAAAGCAATGATTTCAGGTTTTTGCAAATGATGCAGTGATCTTTTTTGTGTGTTCACAACATAATTTAATAAACGGCTAAATGTTGTTAATAACCTTTCATCATTAATATCAGCAACTAAATCTCTAAACTCTGCGTTAAAACTCGTCTCTTCTTCATAAGAAAAGGTTACATTTAAGCGTTGCTTCAAGCTACTCTTATATTTTTCCGGGAAATTAGCAGCTAATACAACTTCTTTTACATTTTTACTACCAATTTCATGAAGAACAACATCAAATTGCTCTTCTACTAACATTAATTGAGATTCTCCTGTTGAAAGCTCATGATAGACAATTCCAAATGTATCTTCATTAAACTCTGAGATACTAGCAATAAAATTGCTTTCTGTTTCAATTAACATTGACGACTCCATGACTGTACCCGGTGTAATCAGTTGGACAACCTCTCTTTTAACAACACCTTTAGCTGTTTTAGGATCTTCTACCTGCTCACAAATAGCTACCTTATAACCTTGTTCTACAAGTGTCTTAATATAGCCTTCTGCTGAATGGTGTGGAACCCCGCACATTGGTATTGGATCTTTACTTGCAGAGTCACGTTTAGTTAAAGTGATTTCTAAGAGCTGGGCAGCTTTAACAGCATCGTCAAAAAAAAGTTCATAGAAATCTCCTAATCTAAAAAATAAAAAAGCGTCTTGATAATTTGATTTTATATTTAAGTATTGTTTCATCATAGGTGTTTGTTTAGACATCAAAGTATCCTCCATCATCTCTTCTTGCTTAATTTAATTATACCATAGTAAGAATAGATAAAAAAAGTTGCTAACTAAATCTTATACATTTGCTTCAAAAACAGATATACTTTAAGTAACACTTATGTAACGGAGGATTTATATGGAACTATGCTTTTTAGGAACTGGGGCAGGTGTCCCATCAAAAAAAAGAAATGTCACGTCAATTGCGCTTGACTTAACAAATGAATTAAACGAGGTATGGTTATTTGATTGTGGCGAAGCAACACAACACCAAATACTTTATACAAATATTAAACCAAGAAAAATCAGTAAAATATTTATTACTCATTTACATGGCGATCATATCTTTGGACTGCCTGGTCTACTCAGTAGCCGATCATTTTTAGATGGTGAAAATGACTTAATAATCTATGGTCCTGTTGGTATTAAGGACTTTATAGAAACCTCCTTACAAGTGAGTCAATCACACTTAACTTATCACATTGAGATTATTGAAATTACTGACGGTCTGATTTTTGAAGACGAACACTTTGTTGTTGAAGCACATAGATTAGAGCATGGAGTTGAAAGTTTTGGCTTTAAAATCACAGAAGCCGATAAAATCGGAGAGCTTAATGTCACTAAGTTAAAAAGAGATGGAATTTTTCCCGGTCCGATTTATAAGCAAATCAAAGAACAAGAAGTCACCCAACTTAAAGATGGACAGTTAATTAAACGAAGCGATTATGTTGGAAAATCAAAAGTTGGGAAATCAATTACTATTTTTGGTGATACACGATTTGACCTAGCTTATGCTCAGTTTATTAAAGGGAGCGATGTACTTGTTCATGAAGCAACTTTTGAAGCGGATAAAGAAGATTTAGCTTATGACTATTACCACTCTACGACACGTCAAGCTGCAATTTTAGCTAAAGAAGCTCAAGTTAAATCACTTATACTCACGCACATCTCATCACGTTATCAAGATGAACATTTAACTCAGTTATTAGATGAAGCCAAAGAAGTTTTTCCTAACACAGTTATTGCCGAAGACCTATTTTACTATCAAATTAAATAAGTGGAGGTAACGATGAAGTCACTTTTTAAACAACAACAAGATTATTTTAGACAAGGCGAAACACTGACACTCGAGTTTAGAGTTACAATGCTAAAGCGGCTTAAAGAAATGTTAAAAGAAAATGAATTTGAAATTTATCAAGCGCTTGAACAGGATTTATCTAAATCACAGCATGAAACACTTACGACTGAACTAGGAATTATTTATACAGAAATAGACTTTACTTTAAAACACCTTGATATTTGGATGAAAAAAGAGCCTGTGAGTGCACCCTTAACGCATCAAGGCACGCGCAACTACCTTATGAAGGAGCCTTATGGAACAACTTTAATCATTTCGCCTTGGAACTATCCTTTACAACTGGCTTTATTGCCTGTAGTCGGTGCTATAAGTGCTGGGAACACTGTGATTCTAAAGCCCTCTGAACTAGCGAGTCATACAGAAAGACTTTTAGTATCCTTAATTAGCCATTATTATGATCCAAGTTTTTTTGCGGTTATAACAGGCGATAAGCAGGTTGTTCAAGAACTCCTCAGCTTACCTTTTGATTATGTATTTTTCACTGGAAGCACGGAGGTAGGGAAAGAGATTATGAAGCAAGCAAGTGAAAATCTAATCCCTCTTACACTGGAACTTGGTGGTAAAAGTCCGGCAGTTGTTTCAAAAACAGCCCATATTAAATACACGGCAAGAAGACTTGTTTGGGGGAAATTTACTAATGCTGGACAAACATGTGTTGCACCGGACTATGTTTTAGTTGAAAAAAGTATGAGAATTCCTCTAATTAAAGCACTCATTAAAGAAATTAAAAAACAATATTCAAAAGATCCTTTAAAAAATGATCATTATGTCAACATTATAAATAAAAAGCATTTTGAGCGACTCATTAATTTGTATCACTCTGATCATGCTATATATGGTGGTAAATATGATTCTACTACTTTAAAAATAGAGCCAACTTTATTAACAAATATTGAAGAGGATGCCCAAATTATGCAAGAAGAAATTTTTGGTCCCCTACTCCCAATTATTACCTTCGATACTTTTGAACAAGTCATTCCTTATATTAGACAATTTGAAAAACCGCTTGCTCTTTATTACTTTGGTGAGGATAAGTTAGAGAAAGAGGAGCTGCTAATGAAGCTTCGTTTTGGTGGAGCTTCAATCAACGATACGCTTTATCATTTAGCTAACCCTCACCTGCCATTTGGTGGCGTTGGTCACAGTGGATTCGGAAGTTATCATGGAAAATATAGTTTTGATACCTTTTCACATACGAAAGCGATA
>JASLIE010000057.1 GCA_030152985.1 Bacillaceae bacterium | reverse complement strand
ATAAGTAGAGCTTAGTGCTTTTGATAAGCTTAGCATTAAAACAGGTTTTGTTGGATCAGTTTTCTTATATGCTTCATAGAAGTCGTTTGGGCTTGGTGCCGAAGAGGTAGGTACTTGCTTAAATTGTTTAATTTTGTCATAAAATGTTTGAGCGTCTAAATCTTCACCTGTTTTATATTCTTCATCAGAGAATCGCAGGTAGAGTGGGACAATCTGGATGCCTGTTTCTTTGGCAAGTTCAGCAGGAATGTCAGCTCCACCATCAGTCATAAGTTGGATATTCATATTTTTCACCCATTTCAATATAGATGATTTAATTATAACATAAAATAATAAAATAATCGTTCAAGCACAGATATTAGCATAAAAACCCATTTTATATTAAAATTAGAGTAGAAAGTAAGGTGAATCTGAATGGATTACTTAAAGCAAGCTGTAAAGTTAGCCAATAAAAATGTTGAATCAGGTGGAGAGCCTTTTGCTGCAATGTTTGTTATTCGTGGCCAGGTGTTCACTGGTGTTAACGAGACGCATTTAAAGCATGATGTATCAAGTCATGCAGAGTTAAATGCGCTTAGAAAGGCACAGGAAGCTTTAAAAACAAAAGACCTTTCAGGAGGGGTAATGTATGCAAGTGCTTATCCCTGTATGATGTGTTTAGGCGCCTTATTATTTGCAAATGTGAGTGAAGTTTATTATTTTAATGATTTGACTGATGCAAGTGAAGTAGGTTTATCTTTATCTAAAGAAATTTACCAAGGACTAAGAGAAGGTAATTTACAGTTGAAGCTAGAGCAGGTCGAACTTGAAACGGTCGACCCAATGAAACTATGGAAAGCGCGGGGATAGTATGGAAAAAATGACAAAGCTTGCCCTTGAAAACGGCCGAGACTATTCAGATTTAAAAGAGATAAGGAAAATTCAAGGCGGCTCAATCAATGAGGCCTATTATGTTCGAACTAAGGATGCGGAATATTTTATGAAGCATCACGCTAACTCACCTTCACGTTTTTTCAAGAATGAAGCAGTGGGTTTACGTATGATTAAAGAAACACATACAATAGCTGTACCAAATTATTATTCATATTCAGATTCACCAGGTGAGGCCTTCTTACTCCTAGAGTGGATAGAAGGAGTAGAAAATGACTTAACACAGCAAAAGTTAGGGGAGAATTTGGCAAAACTTCATTTGAAAAACGGACCCATGCATGGATTATCAACGTCAAGTCACATTGGGATTTTAGAACAACCGAATGAACTTGAGCCAAACTGGTTGTCCTACTTTAGAAGTTATCGTTTAGAATATCATATAAAACAAGCAATTGATGAAGCAAAGCTAGTAGGTAAACGTAAAGATTCAATGCTAAAGTTATTAGATAATTTAGATAAATGGATACCACCTTTTGTTGAACCATCCTACTTGCATGGTGATTTATACGATGGAAACTGGTTAGTAGGAAATGAGGGGAAACCTTATTTAGTTGATCCATCATTTTTCTATGGTGATCGCCAACTAGAACTCGCTTTTACAGAGGTGTTTGGTGGATTTGATTCAAAATTTTATGATGCTTATAATGAAGTTTATCCACTCCGTGAAGATTATGAAGATATTAAACCAATTTATCAGCTTTATTACTTGCTTGTACACTTTATTATGTTCGGTGAGCCTTACGGAGAACGAATTGATGAAATTTTAAAGCGTTACGTGTAAAAGGTCTGATCCAGGAGGTCCGTAAATGTCATTTTATCAACTTATATTAATTATTCACATACTCTCTGCAATTGTTGGACTAGGTCCTGGATTTGTCTTAACTTATATAGCTATGCACGCTCAAACTTTAGAAGAGCTTAGACATGCCTACTATATTCGAAACCGGGTTCATTTGTTTGTACGAGCGGGAGGCGTATTACTCTTAGTGACGGGTCTGTTAATGGGCGCCTTAAATCCGGTCCTATTTAGTGAGTTTTGGTATTTAGCGAGCTTACTTATTTATCTCATTGCCTTAGCTCTTGCACCGCTCACCTTAATTTTAAATTCACGCCCAGTGAGTGAGATTTTAAGTGAAGCAAAAGGACCAGAGATTCCAGAAGAATATAATGAGGCGAAAAAAAAGCTGTTTCTCTATGAACATCTAACAAATGCCTTATTTATCGTGATTATTATTGTGATGATTGTTAAACCCTTTGCTTAAAAAAGCATCTCCTCTTATGGAGATGCTTTTTTTTCGTAATATTCTTCTAAAGTTAGGTCCTTTTCGACAAGGTAGCTGGCTAAATCAACACCAACATATCTGAGGTGCCATGGTTCGTATTGATATTTTGTAATGGATTCTTTTCCTTTTGGATAGCGAATAATAAAGCCGTATTGATGAGCCTCTTCTTCAAGCCAAATACCTTCAGCCGTCTCACCTAATGCCTCCTCAAGCAAGAACCCAACTGATTCACTTGTCACATCCATGACTAGCCCGGTTTGATGTTCACTCTGTCCTGGTCGTGCACTGTAGGTGTTGGCATGCTTTTCACCGTGTTTTGCGACATTATTGTTAAAAATACTTGTTTGTCGGTCAAAGGATCTATAACCAGATTGTGCATAGAGTGTGTGCCCGGCTTTGTCGGCGGCTTTAAATAAGCGTTCAAGTGCATCAGCAGCAACTTGCCGTAATTGTTTTTTGGGATCATCTTCAGTAAATGGAAAACGAACATCTGGCACGCTTAGGTCTTTTGGCTCATAGTCGCTCGGTAAGGCGTGTGACTTATTGACTAATGCTAAAACATCATATGGATTTTCAATGGTATCAGTGAAAGTATTAGCTTCTACTGGTTTACTTAGATGTGTTCCTGGTGAATAACTTGCTTTATTTTCAAGGAGCCCACTTAACATGGCGTAGGTCTTTTCATCAAATAAGCCCGTAGCGTATTTGGGATCAAATTCAAGTTGAAGATCTGTAATAGCCCAAACAGTAAGCTCGTCGTAAGCACCAGTTGCTTCAATCGGGTAACCAAATTCGATAAGTTTATTTTGTAAAGCTTGTACGTCTTCTCCCTCATCGAATTTTTGAAGTCGTGTTTTTGGCAAATCAATGGCACTGTCATCTTCGAATACATTTTCATCTTCACTTATTTCCTGTTTTTTTTCAGGTTCTTTAGCTGTTTTATTTAAAGGCTCTTTTACTGCTTGATTTGAACAAGCAAAAAGACTTAAAGTTAAAGTCATAATCACGATGCTTTTTTTCATAGTTCATCCCTTTCTAATCTACTTAATTTTCTCATAAATGTAATTGAAATAGCAACTTATAACCATAAGTTTACCAAAACTTATATAAGTGAGATAATATAAAAAGAAGGAGTGATAGAATGAAGGTCTTAATTGAAGTCGATGAGTTGGATTTAGTTGAAAATGTTATATTTATTGATATAAGAGAAGCAAGTGCCTACAATGAGGGGCATA
>JASLIE010000187.1 GCA_030152985.1 Bacillaceae bacterium | reverse complement strand
TAGCACAACGTGTGACAATCATGACAGCTAAAGGTGAATTAACAGGTGTAATTGGTTCAACACCACCACATATATTATCAGCAGAAGCACGTAATAAACCAGTGGCAATTACAGACATGTTTATTGACATTGGTGCTCAAAGTAAGGAAGAAGCGCTCGAATTTGGCGTTAAACCAGGTGATTCAGTTGTCCCTTACTTTGAATTCACACAAATGAAAAATGAAAAAATGTTATTAGCTAAAGCTTGGGATAACCGAATCGGTTTAGCGATTGCGATTGAAGTCTTAAAAGAGCTTAAAGACCTTGAGCATCCAAATACTGTTTACGGTGTTGGAACGGTTCAGGAAGAAGTTGGTCTACGGGGTGCAAAGACAAGTGCACATTTAATTAATCCTGACATTGCTTTTGCTGTAGATGTTGGAATTGCAGGTGATACACCTGGTATTACAGATAAGTCGGCTGACAGCAAATTAGGAGAGGGTCCTCAAATCATCTTGTACGATGCTTCAATGGTTTCTCACAAAGGTGTGCGTGATCTTGTTGTTGAAACAGCTGAAGAAAAAGAGATACCTTTTCAGTATGCAACAATGGCAGGTGGCGGAACAGATTCAGGTGCCATTCACCTAACAGCAAATGGTGTTCCGGCTCTTTCAATTACAATAGCAACGCGTTATATCCATTCACATGCAGCAATGCTACATCGGGATGATTTTGAAAATGCCGTCAAATTAATTGTTGAAGTGATTAAAAAATTAGATACAAATATGTTAGAAGAAATCCGTAAAGCATAATATCTAGCTAGTAAGTACGAGTACTTACTAGCTACTTCTTTATAAGGAATGGTGTAAAATGATTACTTCAATTCAAAATGAACGCATTAAAGCAATTAATAAATTAAAACAAAAAAAATACCGTCATGAATCAGCCTGCTTCATAATTGAAGGGCCACATTTAATTGAAGAAGCACTTAAAAGTAAGTTTGAAGTCCTTTATTTAATTAAGGATGAAAGCTACCCTTTACCTGAGACATTTAAATCATTAGAAATTCTTACAGTATCAAAAAACGTCTTAGCTCATTTAGCAGAAACAAAGCAACCACAAGGTATTTTAGCAGTTGTCAAAATGACAGAGCTAAAGAAACAACCAGGTCATGTTCTTTTAATTGATGCCATTCAAGATCCAGGTAATCTAGGAACCATGATCAGAACCGCAGCTT
Organism: Bacillaceae bacterium; assembly: GCA_030152985.1. Lineage (GTDB taxonomy): Bacteria > Bacillota > Bacilli > Bacillales > Amphibacillaceae > Pseudogracilibacillus. The sequence goes on along the minus strand of JASLIE010000187.1, from coordinate 2,001 downwards.
CAGCAGGTTTTAGCGAGGTCATTTTAGGCAAGGGAACAGTTGATTTATATAATGATAAAGTGATTCGTTCAACACAAGGTGCTTTATTTAATATCCGAATTAGGCAAGCTGATTTAGTTGAAGCCATTACTGAATTAAAACAAGCATCCGTCGAGATTTGGGCAGCAAGTTTAAGTGAAGCAAAATATTATCATCAAAATAAGGTGAAAAAAGAGACGGCTATTATTATTGGAAATGAAGGAGCAGGGATTCATTCAGATATTTTGAAACTGTCCGATAAGCGCGTTAAAATACCTATTTATGGAAATGTAGAATCCTTGAATGCCGGTGTCGCTGCCGGTATCTTAATGTATTATGTTCAGACATCATTTGCAAGATAAATATAATGTGTTAAAATGTAGATATAAAATAAATGCGTTAGTAGAAGAGCTAAAAACAAATTAATGATTTATTACAGGAATTAGATGTCGTGACTGAGAACATTTAAAATAAATAGTTTGTTTATGATTTCACTCTTTCGAGCAGGTGTGAGGACTCTAAAATATAGATAAACACATCCGGTTAAGTGGCCGTTAAACACAATCAAGTTGGATGTATTTTAAATATATCAACAAGGGTGGTACCGCGAATCAAAGTCTTCGTCCCTTTCTGGGATAAAGGCTTTTTTATTTTGTCATTTAATTTAGGAGGGACTTAAATCATGCAAGAACAATTAAAAAGTTTAGAAAAAGATGCGATTGACGAGATTGCTGAGAGTAAAACATTAGACGATTTAAAAGATGTTCAAGTTAAATACCTTGGTCGTAAAGGGTCAATTACAGTTGTTTTACGTGGCATGGGAAAACTATCTAAAGAAGAAAGACCAGTGATTGGTCAATTAGCTAATGAGGTAAGAGAAGCTATTCATAAAGAACTCAATGAAAAAACAGAACGCTTTGAAAGTGAAGCGCTCGAAGCACAGCTTGAAAATGAACGCATTGATGTTACCTTACCAGGACGCAAAGTAAATCTTGGTGGCCCGCATTTAATCACATCAATTGTTGAGGAAATCGAGGATTTATTTATTGGTTTAGGTTATGAGGTAAAGGAAGGTCCGGAAGTTGAGACGGATTACTTTAACTTTGAAGCATTAAATTTACCTAAAGGTCATCCAGCCAGAGAAATGCAAGACTCATTTTACATTACAAATGAATTATTACTTAGAACTCATACATCACCTGTTCAAGGACGCACGATGCGTGAATTAGACGGAAAAGAGCCAATCAGAATGGTTTGTCCAGGTAAAGTTTACCGGAGAGATAATGATGATGCGACACATTCACACCAATTCACACAAATTGAAGGCTTATATGTTGATAAAAATGTTAAAATGAGTGATCTAAAAGGAACATTAGATGTCTTTGCTAAAAAAATGTTCGGGGCAGAGCGTGAAATCCGTTTACGTCCAAGCTTTTTCCCATTTACAGAACCGTCTGCAGAGATGGATATTTCATGTAAATCTTGTGGTGGAGAAGGTTGCTCAGTCTGTAAACACTCAGGCTGGATTGAAATTTTAGGTGGTGGAATGGTTCACCCTAAAGTTTTAGAAATGGCTGGATATGACCCTGAGGTCTATAGTGGTTTTGCCTTTGGAATGGGACCAGACCGGATTGCAATGTTGAAGTATGGTGTAGATGATATTCGAAGATTCTATACAAATGACATTCGATTTTTAAAACAGTTTAACGAAGCTTAAAGAGGAGGAAAATCATGTTAGTATCATTAAAATGGTTAAAAGAATATGTTGATTATGGTGATAAAAGCGTTGAAGAAATGAGTGCTTTATTGACCCGTCTTGGTCTTGAAGTTGACGGAGTCGATTATATTATTGAAGAAGAAAGCGAAAATCTTGTGGTCGGTTATGTTGAATCATCTGAAAAACATCCTAATGCTGATAAATTAAACCTTTGTCAGGTGGATGTGGGTGAAGGCGAAAACTTACAAATTATCTGCTCCACAGAC
>JASLIE010000138.1 GCA_030152985.1 Bacillaceae bacterium | reverse complement strand
GCTGTTTAACTCACCTCCTAAAAATTTCTAAAACAAAAAGACGCTCAAAGAATAAAACTCCTTTAAGCGCCTTTGCTTCATTCTATTTACTTGTTAAATTCAATCACTTCTTTGGCCAAGACATCCATAGCAAGCTGTCGTGACATGCTTGTATCTCTCAACATTTTAAAGGCCTCTTTTTCACTTAAACCACGTGTATCCATTAAAATGCCTTTTGCACGTTCGATGAGCTTTCTTTTATCGATTTGAGCTTCAACTTCACGGATATTATCTTTTAGCTCTTTTGTTTTGTTAAACTGATGGATTGCGACCTCGACTGCCGGAATAAGGTTTGCCTCAACAATTGGTTTAACTAAATAACTGACCACATTGTCTTGCTGAGCTTTTTCAACAAACTCCTTTTGACTGTATGCAGTAATAATAATGATTGGAAGATCCAATTGCTCTCCGATGATTTTACTTGCCTTTAAACCATCTACTTTTGGCATTTTAATATCCATTAAAATTAAATCCGGTCGATGTTCAAAAGCAAGTTCAATTGCTTTTTCACCATCATTTGCTTCGGCTACAACTTTGTAGCCATGATTTTCAAGCATAGCTTTAAAATCCATTCGAATAATTGATTCGTCCTCAGCGATGAGTATTTTTTTCATGATAGACTTCCACCTCCGAACCGATGGCAAAAGTTATAAGTGCATGTGTTCCTAAATTGACATCTAGATAAGTGAACTCACCGAGTAAATCATTTTCGACTAAGTTACGGACGATTTCAAGCCCGAGTGAAGGAATCATCTGTTCATCAATACCAACCCCATTGTCAGCAATATGAACTTCTAACTCCGCTTCTTTTACTATAAAATCGATACTTATTTCACCTGACTCCCGATTTAAAAACGCATGCTTCAATGCATTTTGCACAAGTTCATTAATAATTAAGGCGATTGAAACCGCTTTCTTTTGGGTTGTTAATATTATATTGCTATTCTCATTAATAATCAAGTCTATTTTATCAAAGGGATGATTCATGACCATTTTTGAGCAAATATTCCGCGTCAATTCAACGATATTTACTTCTTCATCATCAAATGTTTCATTAGCTAAAATCAATTCATACACTGATGAAATACTAAATATCCGGTTTAAGGTGTCTTCAAATGAATCATAACTCTCCTTCGGGATTCCTTTATTCATTTGCAGACGAAGCAGACTAGCAATCGTTTGAAGATTATTTTTTACACGGTGATGTATTTCCTGTATCATAATTGACTTCATCGAAAGTTCTTTTTCCTTCATTCTTAGCTCAGTTAAATCCTGAATAATTAAAAGGGTTTCTTTTTGATCATTTTCAGAACGCATCCGAATTTTTTTGATAATTAAATTCTTATGCTCAACAGTTAAATCATAAACATAAACGTCTTCTTCTCCTTCATAGACTTCTTTTAAAAAAGGAATTAATTCTCCTAAATTACGCGAATAAATGGATTCTGTCCGCCCCATTTCCTCTAAAAATCGCTTACCTACCGGGTTTGTATAAATCAACTCATTCTTGGCATCTGTTAAAATAAATAATTCTGTTAAAACGTCTGATACAATCGGTAGATCATCTTCTTGGTTGGTCATAATGGTCCGAATAATGTTGGGAGCAATTGACACAATGGAACTTTCAGCTAGCTCTTTTTTTTCCTGGGCAATTTCTTTTTCCTCAATCAAGACAGCAATAATCACCTGCTTTTCATTTCGAATCGGGATGACTGTCTGACTCACTGAACGTCCCTGCTGGGTCACTGCTTGGGTAATAATTGATTTCTTTCCCTCATTAAAACTATAAAAGACACCGGGTTCAAAGGGTTCAAAAACTGGTTTTCCCAAAACAGATTGAGTATATAAGGGTTTTTCCGTCTCAGGAAAGGCCTCCGCTACAACTAAGGCATGCTCATGCTCTTTATGTAAGCAATCGATAAACATATAAGCACCTGACATCTCAGCATAAAGAGGTAAGGAGTGGGCGACTGCCTTTAATATTTTAATATCTGCTTCATCTAAACACGTTTTTTCACGACATAGCTTTTCTAAGTGATTCACTCACATTCACCTCTTTTTTTAAAAATCTTAGCTCTATCATAGCACGCTAAGAGACAGATTGACTATTTTAAAAAAACAAAAAAGCTTGAATAAACAAGCTTTTATTTCTGAATATATTTACTGATGCTTTTTAAGCTTTTCATCTCTTTTTATGGTCTTTATCTCTGGCTATTATTCCGTTTCAGTTCGCCAAAAATGTGGATAATCTGCCTTATCTTTTAAATTGAATTCGATTAAGGCATCGAGTAAGTCATAATTAAGGACTTGATTCCACTTGATGCGAAATAAGCCTTTTGTATAGGTATAATCTGCCGCTTCAATCTGTGGTAAAAAACGTTTGAGTGTATAAGATTCAGGGGAAACACTCAAATGATGTTTAGCTGCTGAGATGCCAATAATGTAAGTTCCCTTATGCATAAACATAGGGGTATTCCACTTTATTTCGCCTGTTAACTGTGGATACTTTTTATGAATATGAGTTAGGATTTCCCTCAG
>JASLIE010000096.1 GCA_030152985.1 Bacillaceae bacterium | reverse complement strand
CTTGATGGTTAATGTCAGTCTGAAGTTTTTATTTATTTATGAAACGGTGCAAGTCATTAATGAAAAGTTATTTATATTAATATTTTTTCTCCCTTTTCTAACCCGTTTATTTACAGGAATTGGACTTGTCATGATTCCGAGTGCTAAGGAATCGGGTTTAGCCTATCTCTTTCAACAAGGTAGGACTAAGAAAGTGATGCGTGCCTATTTAGCTTACCTTATTCCGATGATTATTATTTTAGGTGTCTATAATTTAAAATTTGCTTTTTTATTCTCAAGTTTAGTTTTATTAATAATGTTTTTAAGTTTACTTTATAAGCACTTTATTATAAAAAACTTTTCTGGTTTAACAGGTGATTTATCTGGGGCCGGTCTTGAAGGGATGGGGCTGATTTTATGGCTGATCATTTGGTTATTACACTCTTGCGGCATAGTCTAACAAAAGAGAATGAAGAAGCTAGATATATTGGCTGGACAGATAGTCAGTTGAGTGAAAAAGGCAGGCAATTAGTTTTAGAAAGAAAAAAAGTATATGAAAAAAGAAAAACTTTTGAAGCAGTTGATTTAATTATAACAAGTGATCTTAAGCGCGCGAAAGAAACAGCAGGATTACTTTTTGATAGGCCATTCCGACTTGAAGCTCGTTTTAAGGAAATGAATTTCGGTATTTTTGAGGGAAAATCCTATGAAGAATTAAAAGATAATCCAGCTTATCAAGCTTGGTTAAATGCCTTAGATACTTATAAAATTCCAAAAGGTGAATCAAGTGAGGACATGCGTCTACGTGTTTTACAAGCTTTTAATGACTTATTAAGGCAAATGAAGATTGAAGGCCTAAAAAACGCCGTCATCGTGACACATGGCGGAGTCATTCGGCATTTAGTTCAAGCATATAAGGAAGAAGCAATTGATTTTTTTGAGATTAAAACACCTTTTGTTGCTGGTTATAGGTTAAAATTTATTCAAAAAGGAGCGAGTAATCAATGCACTTCGTTACAGGCGGTGCCCATAATGGAAAATTAGATTGGGTGAAGAAACATTACGAGCTAGAGGAAGGAAATTATACACTCATTTCAGCTTATGAAGGAAGCGACTTACCTGATTCTTTTGAGGGCTATCAGACAGATGTCATTGTTATTGAAGGTTTAGAAAGCTTTGTGAAATCTTTTTTTAATCAAGAAAAATCAGTTAAAAGTCAGTCAGAAGCTTTTTTACTTGCTTGTCTTAATTTTAAGGCGAACAATCCAGATAAACAATTAGTTCTAATTGGTCAAGATATATCTAAAGGTGTCGTACCAGTAGACCCAGAGGAAAGGAAATTACGCGATATCGTGGGGATCTTATATCAGCGTTTAAATAAAATGAGTGAGCGGTTTGATATAATTTGGTATGGTATAAATAGGCAATTAAAATAGGAGGATGAAAACATGAAAATCTATACACGTACAGGAGATAAAGGAAAAACAGGAATTATAGGTGGCCGTGTCGATAAAGATGATTTACGTGTCGAGGCCTACGGTACAGTTGATGAGCTAAGTGGTTTTGTTGCGCTTGCATTAGAAGAACTGGATTTAAATGTGCATCAAGATATTGCCAATGATTTAATTAAGATTCAGCATGAACTATTTGATTTAGGGGGCGACTTAGCAAGTGTTGTAGACAAGCGTCCTGACAAAATGAATAAAGAAATGATCAGTTATTTAGAAGAACAAATTGATTTGTATACAGAAGAAGCACCCGATTTAGAGAAATTTATTTTACCAGGTGGGTCAAAAGCAGCAGCAACCATTCATATTGCACGAACGGTTGCACGTCGTGCTGAGCGAAATGTCGTTTCACTGATGAAAGAAGATGCAGATACATCTGAACTCGCTTTACAATACTTGAATAGATTATCGGATTACTTTTTTGCAGCAGCTCGTGTTGTTAACTTCCGATTAAATATTTCAGATGTAGAGTATGAGCGGAGTGCTATCGTTTTTAGAGAGCAAAAAAGGAAGAAAAAAGAATGACGGCACGCCGGATCGGCTATTTATCTCTATTCATTGCTTTATCCGTGATTGGTGGTTTTATTAAAATCCCTTCACCTGTAGGAAGTATTGCACTTGACTCATTTCCAGCCCTGATTGCAGCTGTTTTATTAGGGCGTCATTCAGGTGGAATCGTTGCAAGTATTGGCCACTTAATGTCGGCAATTTTTGGTGGTTTTTTACTCGGCCCCTTCCATATTATGCTAGCGATTGAAATGTACTTTGTTGTTTGGCTATTTGGGACCTTATATGAAAAATCACGACCAAGTCTTGCTTATTTATCATTTATTATAATGAATGCTTTAATCGCTCCTTTACCTTTTATATTAATTATGGATTGGGCTTTTTATCTCGGTTTACTTCCATTTTTACTTTTAGCTACAATCATTAACACACTCATTGCAGCTGTGCTTACCCCACGTTTTAAACCTTTCTTTAATCAGAAGTTGCAATCAGGAGCACTCTAATGGCATACAGTCATTATTTTAAGCATGATGTGATTAGAGAAAGCTTAAGTGAGACAAATGAACTCATCATTGCAGCAGACAATAGTGGGGCAATCGGAGAAAAAGAAGCTGATGCAGTTCATGTAGCCTATGAGGTCATGAGTTACTATACATTTCGAGTGACTTACATGGAATTACTCGCAGCAGGCGCTTATCCTTCATCAATTATTATGCATAATTTCAATGATGAAGCTGCTTGGTCCGCTTTAATAAAAGGAATTAAACGGGGACAGGAAGAAGTCGGTTTGAGTGATTTAAAAATAAGTGGAAGTACTGAGACAAACTTTAGCCTCAGTCAGTCTGCTTTGGGTTTTGTCATGCTAGGTCAAAAAGAAAAGCCTTTGGCTAAAGCATTACCTAAAGATTTAGACTTATCTTTAATAGGTTATCCACTTGTGGGTAATGATGTCCTCCTTTATCCAGAGAAAGTTGCTCCACTGAGCTTATTTAAAGAACTCAGTGAGCTTGAGGGCGTTGTTTTAGTACGGCCAATCAGTTCAAAAGGGATAGCTTATGAGGTAAATAGGCAGTTTAATCAGCATCAAGTCTTTTATCCAGATTGGATTGATCCTTATGTTAGCGGAGGTCCGGCAACGAGCTTTATTGTTGTTTACGATAAAAGGGTAAAAGAAACAATCCAAACAATCGCAAATCAGTACATTTCGATGACAAGTCCAATATAAAGGAATGAGTAGGATGGAAGAAAAAATTGTATTTTATGGTGCCGGATCTATGGCAGAAGCAATTGTGTCAGGCTTGATTAAAGACGGACAGGCAGCAGATTCGATTTGGTTAACGAATAAACAAAATAAAGAACGTTTAAATGATTTAAAAGAAAGATATGGGGTCAATGTTACCCACGATAAAGAACTTTTATTTAAGCAAGCAAGCATGCTTGTTTTAGCGACAAAACCAAAAGACGTCCTTGAGGTTTTAAAGGAATTAAATGAATATTTAACAGATGAAGTTTTATTAATATCTGTCTTAGCAGGCGTTTCAACTGAGAAACTAGAAGCACACTTACCCCAAGATGTATCAGTGATTCGGGCGATGCCGAATACATCTGCTCAAATTCAACTTTCTGCAACAGCACTTGCAAAAGGTTCAAAGAGCAGTGACTCTGATTTAGCTAGAGCAAGTTCAATTTTTGAAGCGGTCGGGCGTGTTGTCATTGTTAATGAAGAAGAAATCCATCTCGTTACAGGTATTTCAGGAAGTGGTCCAGCTTATTTTTATGCCTTTTATGAAGCAATGGAAGAAGTTGCACGCAAAGAAGGCATGTCAAATGAGGTCATTAAAGAATTAATCAGTCAAACGATGATAGGTGCTGGGATGATGTTGCGTGAATCTTCTTTGAGTGCAAGTCAATTAAGGGAAAATGTAACGAGTCCAAATGGAACAACTGAAGCGGGTCTAAATGCACTTGAAGAAAAAGATTTTAAAGAAGCAATCCAAGCTGCTGTTTTAAATGCAGTCAAGCGCTCGAAAGAGTTAGGTGGAGGATAGTGTGGACGTAGAATATATGAAGTTAGCGATTGAAGAAGCAAAAAAAGCAGAGGCAATCGATGAAGTGCCAATCGGTGCAGTCATTGTTTATCAAGGGAAAGTGATCGGTCGTGGACATAATCAAAGAGAAAAGGAACAATCCACCTTAGCACATGCAGAAATACTTGCCATTGATCAAGCAAATAATTATATGAAGAGTTGGCGACTTGAAGATGCGACGCTTTATGTGACGCTTGAACCTTGTCAAATGTGTGCAGGTGCATTGATTCAGTCACGAATTAAACGAGTTGTTTATGCTGCATCGGACTATAAGGCAGGATGCGCGGGCAGCATAATGAACTTACTTGAAGAAAATGAATTTAACCATCAAGTCGAGGTCACTCGAGGGATTCTTCAGGAAGAAGCAAGCAGCATGCTAACAAACTTTTTTAAGCGATTACGAAAGAAGAAAGAAGTTTAATTGCATTTTTTAATAAGAAACGTTATACTAAAGTTTGCCGTACTAGGTGGGGAGGTAGCGGTGCCCTATAACTTGCAATCCGCTATAGCAAGGCTGAATTCCTGTATGAGGTGGGTAGTTAGATGGTCTGCCTTAAGGGATTAGTGCTGACGTTTAGGTCCGGCGCAACAGGAACCTATGAACCCTGTCAGGTCCGGAAGGAAGCAGCAGTAAGTAGACTTTTCTGTGTGCCGCCGGAGTGCCTAGGCTGAGCTATGAACTTAAGTAACGCATAGAATTACTTGATCGATTACAGGTGTGCGGTTACATAAAAAAGAAGCAGTCGTTTCGTCTTTACGAAGCGGCTGCTTTTTTATTATTTATTATATCTACGAATGATTCCCCAAAGGCTTAACCACATAAATCCTTGGGCTAAGAAAATAATTCCGATAAATGTAGCAATCGTAATTGCTGCAAACATTTGTGTAAATAAGGACCCAATCGCAATAATGAGTAAAAGAACACCAAAGACAGTCAGCCAACCAGCACCAGGAATAAAATCGAGTTTACGTGAAATAAAGATGTGTGAAATAGCTGAAATTAAGAGCCAAACTGCAAAGATAATGACAAAAATTTGTTGAGCGACATCTGTATAGAAAAAGGTCGCAACCCCAAAAGCAAGAGCTAATAAACCCTCAACCAAATGCCATTTTGAAATATTCCAAATCTTTGCTTGTCTCAGGTATCCAACAATTTCATTCACACCATTTAAAATAAGTAAAATTCCAATAATTAATGTGACAGCGGTTAATGATGTCGTTGGATTAATTAAGACAAAAATCCCAATTAAGGTCATTGAAAGCCCTAGGAAAAATGTTGAAAATAAATATGAACGCATAATCTCACCTCTCTTATTAATATACCTGAATTATTAACTGAGTAAACATATAAATAGTTCGAAAATTAGACAAATTTAAGTTTTTCCCTTATACTTAGCTAGGTAAGTATATAAGGAGAGCGCAATGAAAAATAAATATAATTTTCAAGATTATATGCAATTTAGTCGTGAGTTTACCAAATTAATTAATCAAGGCTTGTCAAAACATGGTTTATTCAGTGGTCAGTGGCCGATTATTTATTTTTTAAAAAGGGAAGGTGCGAGTTCTCAAGCACGTATCTGTGATTACTTAGGTGTTGAAGCGCCAACAATGACACGAACGATTAAACGTTTAGAATCAAATGAATTAGTTGAACGCATTCCAGGAAAAGATAAACGTGAAAGGTTGATTATCCTCACTGATAAGGCAGAAGCACTTTATCCGCTCTGGAAAAAAGAAGTCAATGAAGTTGAAGCAAAAATACTTCAAGGCATAACAGAAGAGGAGCAAGTGACTATTCAAAAAAGTTTAGATAAAATGATTCAAAATATAAAAGAAGGACGGTTTTAATTTGACTAAGGAAAAATTATGGACAAAAGATTTTTTAGGGATATCTTTTGCGAGTTTGTTTTTATTTATCCCTTTTTATACACTGATGATTACCTTACCGATTTACACTTTAGAAGACTTAGGTGGAAATGAGACCGAAGTTGGCTTAATTGTAACGGTATTTTTAATTTCTGCAGTATTAATTCGCCCTTTTACAGGGAAGTTATTGGATCACTACGGAAAAAAAGAAATGTTATATTTCTCACTTATTATATTTTTTATTGCTTCAGCCTTATACATATTTGCAAGTAGTTTTCCCTTACTTTTAGCCCTACGTTTTTTCCACGGGATTGGTTTTGGAATTGCGACGATTGCAACGGGTACAATTGTAGCTGATATTGTGCCTGAATCAAGGCGTGGTGAAGGAATGGGCTACTTTGCCTTATTTATGAATCTGGCCATGGTGATTGGTCCTTTTTTAGGTTTGATGTTACTCCAATCAATTTCATTTCATGCTTTATTTCTAATTGTTGGGGGAATTTCTTTTTTATCACTTATTTTTGGTTTAGTTCCTGACTTACCCTGGAAAAAAGAACTTAAAAATCCACCGGTCATGTCTCCTGGATTTAAATTTCACGATTTACTTGAACCAAGCGTTATACCTGTCGTTTTTGTAGCTGGTGTGCTCGCTTTCTTTTATTCAGGTGTTCTGTCCTTTATGTCGATTTATGCCCAACAAATTAATTTAGTGAAGACGGCAAGCTTATTTTTCTTAGTTTATGCGGTCTTTTTAATTTTGACCCGTCCTTTTTCAGGGCGTTCCTTTGACCGTTACGGTGAAAACTCAGTTATTTATCCATCCATTATTTTATATGGAATTGGTATGATTGTTTTGAGTCAAACGACAACATCATTTAGTTTTTTACTAGCAGGGGCTTTAATTGGAATAGGTTACGGAACAGTTGGACCTTCGATTCAAACAGTAGCAATTAATCAAGTCTCCCCTGAAAAGCGTGGTACAGCAACAGCAACCTTCTTTACCTTTTTTGATGGTGGAATTGGACTGGGCTCCTTTACCTTAGGAATTGTTGCCACATATATTGGTTTAAGTGAACTTTACTTATATTCAGGCTTACTGATCTTCTTAAGCTTATTTTTATATTATTTTTTACATGGAAAAAAACAAAGGAAGAAAGGAAATTTGAAATAAGCGGGTTTAAAATAATCGTTTTTTGACTGTTGTCTTCGTTTCCTAAATGAATGAAATTAGGCTATAATTATAAGTAGGAAAAAAAGGGGAGCAAAGAAAATGACCTATCAAGCATTGTACCGAGTTTGGCGTCCGAGAACCTTTAAAGATGTCGTCGGTCAAAAACATATTACACAAACCTTACAAAATGCAATTTCACAAGAAAAGTTTTCGCACGCCTATTTATTCTCTGGGCCACGTGGAACAGGAAAAACGAGTGCGGCTAAGATATTTGCCCAAACAATTAACTGTGAAAAAGCACCTACAAGTGAGCCTTGTAATACGTGTAGTGCCTGTCTTGGTATTTTAGAAGGGTCGATTTCGGATGTAATTGAAATTGATGCGGCTTCAAATACAAGTGTTGATGATATTCGAGATATTCGAGATAAGGTAAAATATGCACCAAGTTCTGTACCTTATAAAGTCTATATTATTGATGAGGTGCATATGATTTCGATTAATGCATTCAACGCCTTGCTTAAAACGCTTGAAGAACCCCCTGCACATGTTGTCTTTATTCTGGCAACAACAGAACCACATAAAATACCTCTAACCATTATATCGCGCTGTCAGCGTTTTGATTTTAAACCAATTAGTAATCGGGTACTTGTTGACCGGATGCGAGAGATCGCTGAAAAAGAGCAAGTAGAGGTTGATGAAAAAGCGCTTGAAGCTGTAGCACTTGCAGCAGAAGGTGGGATGAGAGATGCCTTAAGTACACTTGATCAAGCCATCTCTTTTGCAGATGACCGTGTTGAACTCGAAGATGTTTTAGCAGTGACAGGCGGCGTTTCTCAGTCGATTTTAACTGAATTAATCAATGCCATGTTTGATGAAAAAATAGAAGAAACTTTGCGTTTGTTTGATCAGATTATAGAAAATGGAAAAGACCCCGGGCGTTTTGTTTTTGATATGATTTACTTTTTACGTGATTTATTATTTTATAAAACAACAACTGATTTAGAAGACGTACTCGAACGCGCGATTGTCGATGATTATTTTGAAGAAACAGCAAATAAAGTCGATGTCGAGTGGATTCAACAGGCAATGATGAGATTCAATCAGACACAGCAAGACATTAAGTGGACTAATAGCCCAAAAGTATTTATTGAAGTTGCTTTACTTGAAATTACGCATCAAGTTACATCGTCACTTGAATTAAAGTCAGATGAGCCATCACATGATGAACTTAAAGAGCTAGAACTAAAACTTAAAACACTTGAGTCAAAAGTAGAAAAAATGCTAACTCAAGCTCCAAAACAAGCCGAAGTTCAACCAGTAAGAAAGAAGCCAGCACGTAATCAAGTGCATTATAAGATTCCGACTGAACAAATTTACGGTGTTTTAAAAATGGCTAAACACCAACCATTGAATCAAGTAAAGGCGCAATGGTCTGAGTTTTTAAGTGTACTTAAAAGAGTCAATGCTCCTGCTCACGCGACTATCGTTCAAAGTAAAGCGCTAGCTGCATCAAATAGTGGGGTCGTTGTTGGTTTTAAATATGAAATTCATTGTTCTCTTTTTCTTGATCACCGAGATGTGGTAGAATCAATCTTGACAGAAGTAACAGGTGAGACTTTAACAATCATTCCAATCCCAAAAGAGGATTGGCCACGCGTGAGACAAGATTACATTGAAAACTACAGCTCACATAATAATGAAGAACTTGAACTCGAAGAAACAGACGAGGAAACAGATGAAACTGTGTCTGATGAGCTTGTTGAAGCAGCGCGTGAACTTGTTGGAGATGACTTATTAGAAATTAAAGAATAATTATTAGGAGGAGTTAATTATGAAAGGCATGGGTAATATGGGTGGAATGATGAAACAAATGCAACAAATGCAAAAGAAAATGATGAAAGCACAAGATGAGCTACTTGCAACAGAGTTTGAAGCATCATCAGGTGGTGGAATGGTTATCGTCAAAGCAAATGGAGCACGTGATATTTTAGATATTCAAATTAAAGAAGAAGTAGTCGATCCAGACGATATTGAAATGTTACAAGACTTAGTACTAGCAGCGATTAATGACGTTATGAAACAAGTTGAAGAAAAGACCGAGGCAACGATGGGTAAATTTACTAAGGGGTTAAACGTACCAGGTATGTTTTAAGTCAAAGTTGCTTACCTAAAAGGGAGGCAGATTCATGTATTATCCAGAACCAATTTCAAAATTAATAGATAGTTTTACTAAATTACCGGGAATTGGACCTAAAACGGCCGTTCGTTTAGCTTTTTTTGTGATTGATATGAAGGAAGAAGATGTTGTTGATTTTTCAAAAGCACTGGTGAGTGCAAAACGTGAATTATCTTATTGTACAATCTGTGGTCACATAACCGATCAAGAGATTTGTTCAATTTGTTCTGATGCCTCACGCAATGAAGAAGTTATTTGCGTCGTTGAAGATTCAAAAGATGTGATTGCAATGGAAAAGATGAAAGAATTTAATGGGCGCTATCATGTACTTCATGGTTCAATTTCTCCAATGGATGGGATTGGTCCGGAAGATATAAATGTACCTGATTTACTAAAGCGATTGAAAGAAGAAGAGGTAACAGAACTAATTTTAGCAACGAATCCTAATATCGAAGGTGAAGCAACGGCAATGTATATTTCACGCTTAGTGAAACCTTCAGGGATTAAAACATCTCGAATTGCTCACGGTTTACCGGTAGGTGGCGACTTAGAGTATGCAGATGAAGTGACTCTAGCTAAATCACTTGAGGGAAGACGTGAATTATAAAGAGTTAGGTGATGGTATGTTTAATCGGAGAAAAAAGTATGAACAAGAAGTAAACCAAAGACTACTTTATTCATTTTTTCAGGTTGAAGCAGAGTGGAAAAGATTACGTACAATCGTAGAAGATAGTATTGATCCGAGTTATGAAACAGAAATGCGTCTTATTTTAGCAGAAAAGCGTTATATATATTTACTCAAAGAAGCTAAGCGACGTAATTTAAGTGCCTTAAGATATTAAAGCCTTTGTAATTACAAAGGCTTTTTCTTATCTTTATAAATAAAATTCTTGGAAAAGTTAAAAATATCGTTAAAACATGATAGAATAAGGATAGACATGATTTATAAGAGAGAGGAATATGTGATGTGCAAGGCTACTTTATATCATTCGAAGGTGGAGAAGGTTCGGGTAAAACAACCGTACTAAGTAAAGTTGAGGAAGCTTTACGGGCAAAAGGCTACAAGGTCCTTGTGACAAGGGAACCAGGAGGCATCCCGATATCAGAAAAAGTAAGAGATCTTATCTTAAATCCAAATCATACTGAAATGGATGAAAGGACAGAAGCACTCCTCTATGCAGCTGCGAGGAGACAACACTTAGTAGAGAAGATTATCCCAGCCTATGAAGCAGGCTATCTTGTATTATGTGATCGTTTTATTGATAGCAGTTTAGCTTATCAAGGCCATGCACGTGGTATTGGACTAGAGGAAGTCGCACAGATTAATGCTTTTGCAATTAATGATTTTTACCCCTCTCTTACATTGTTCTTTGATTTAACACCAGAAAAAGGACTTGAAAGAATTGCTTTGAATGAAACAAGAGAGAAGAACCGACTCGATTTAGAAACAATCAATTTTCATCATAAAGTGTATGAAGGCTATCAAATACTCTTAGAAAAATATAAAGAAAGAATAAAACGAATTAATGCAGATGCCAGTGTTGAACAAGTGACAGAAGATGTACTTAGTCAAATTTACACTCATCTTAAATAAGGAGGAAAAGTTATGAAACTTATTATTGCAGTTGTACAGGACAAGGATTCGAATAAACTGATTACCGCTCTAAGTAGCAAAAATTTTCAAACGACAAAACTTGCAACAACAGGTGGTTTTTTAAAAGAAGGTAACACGACACTCATGGTAGGCTGTGAAGATGAACATGTAGATGAGGCTTTAGCAATTATTAAAGATAATTGTTCGCAGCGTGAGCAGATGGTTGCTCCGATTTCACCAATGGGTGGAAATGCTGATTCTTATATTCCAAAGCCTGTTAAAGTTGAGGTAGGCGGGGCAACCGTCTTTATTTTACCAATTGAATCGTTTTTCCGCTTTTAATATGGAATTAGAAAAGGATGAGTTGGATGGGAAGTTGGAAAAGCTTTAGTGAAAGTCAACCGACTGCCAGTAAAGTCTTAATAAACAGCCTTAAAAAAGACCGGATTTCACACGCCTACCTTGTACACGGTGGACGGGGAACTGGGAAAAAACGTCTGGCTCTACTTTTAGCACAGACGCTTTACTGTGAGTCACTTGAAGGAATTGAACCCTGTCAGATCTGTCATGCCTGTAAGCGAATTAAATCAGGCAACCATCCAGATGTTCATTGGATTGAAAAAGAAGGCCAGTCGATCCGTAATGAACAAATTGATCATTTAAGAAAAGAGTTTTCATTCTCAGGTTTAGAATCTAAACGTAAAGTCTATGTGATTCAAGATGCAGATAGTTTAACTGTTCAGGCGGCAAATCGTTTGCTAAAGTTTTTAGAAGAACCAAATATAGACACTCTTGCTATTTTACTAACTGAAAATGATCAAGTTATTTTACCAACGATTCGTTCAAGGTGTCAGTCGATCGATTTGCAACCTTTAAATCGACCCTTATTTAAAGAAAGACTCATAAAAGAAGGCTTTTCTGAACATCAAGCTAGACTTATGACTGCGATAACTTATAATATAGATGAAGCAGAGAGCTTAATTAAGGATGAAACTTTTTTAAGACAGCTTGAGTTAATTAAACAATTCCATGAAGAATTGTTAACACAGGCAGAATTTATTTATTTATTTTTACACGATTCATTTTTAAAAGAAATAAAAGAACGCGATGAAATTG
>JASLIE010000132.1 GCA_030152985.1 Bacillaceae bacterium | reverse complement strand
ATAAGAAATCAATCTATTCATTTCGACTGCATACTCCATTGGAAGTTCACGTGTGAATGGTTCGATGAAGCCCATAACAATCATATCAGTTGCTTCTTGTTCTTCAAGCCCTCGGCTCATGAGGTAGAAGAGTTGTTCCTCTGATACTTTTGATACCTTAGCTTCGTGCTCGAGTGACACGTTATCGTTATATATTTCATTGTAAGGGATTGTATCTGATGTTGATTTATCGTCTAAAATTAATGTGTCACACTCGATGTTAGAGCGTGCACCGTCCGCCTTACGACCGAAAGATACAATTCCACGATAAGACACTTTTCCACCATCTTTAGAAATCGATTTAGAAACAATTGAAGATGATGTATTAGGTGCTAAGTGATGCATTTTTGCACCTGCATCCTGATGTTGTCCTTTACCAGCAAAGGCAATTGAGATTGTCAGACCACGTGCGCCTTCACCTGCAAGTAAAACTGACGGATATTTCATTGTTAATTTAGACCCCATATTTCCGTCAATCCACTCCATTGTTCCATTTGCTTCGACCGTTGCACGTTTAGTTACTAGGTTATAAACGTTATTTGCCCAGTTTTGAATTGTTGTATAGCGGCAATAAGCGTCTTTCTTAACATAAATTTCTACAACCGCACTGTGCAGTGAGTTTGTTGTGTAAACGGGTGCTGTACATCCTTCAACATAATGAACTGACGCACCTTCATCTACAATGATTAATGTACGCTCAAACTGTCCCATGTTTTCAGAGTTAATTCTGAAATAGGCTTGTAATGGAGCTGTAGCTTTAACACCTTTTGGTACATAGATAAATGATCCACCTGACCAAACAGCTGTGTTTAATGCAGAGAACTTATTATCTGAAGCTGGAATAACTTTACCAAAATACTCTTTGAAAATCTCTTCATGTTCTTGAAGTGCTGAATCTGTATCTGAAAAAATAATTCCCAGTTCTTCTAGATCTTTTTCTAAGCTTTGATAAACAACTTCTGATTCATACTGTGCAGAAACACCTGCAAGATATTTTTGTTCAGCTTCTGGAATACCTAAACGATCAAATGTTTCTTTAATCTCTTCAGGCACTTCATCCCATGAACGTCCTTGTTTTTCTGATGGTTTTACATAATAAATAATCTCATCAAAATCAAGTTCTGATAAATCTCCACCCCACTGTGGCATTGGCTTATCGTAGAAGATTTCTAATGCTTTAAGACGTTCTTCTAACATCCATTCAGGTTCATTTTTCATGCTTGATATTTCTTCAACAACTGCCTTAGTTAATCCTCTTTCAGTTCTAAAAACTGAGACATCTTTGTCATGGAAACCATATTTATAATCGCCTACATCAGGCATATTTTTCGCCATATGAAAAACCTCCTTAAATATTTTCTTACTCTTCCTCTGCGACTCGCTCCATTGCTTTCCAAGCAAGTGTTGCACACTTAATTCGTGCTGGGAAGTTAGAAACACCTTGAAGTGCTTCAATATCTTCTAAACCAAACTCATCCATATCAACTTCTTTACCTAACATCATATCCGAAAAAAGATCTGATAAATGAAGGGCTTGGTCAATCTTTTTTCCTTTAACAGCTTGAGTCATCATTGAAGCTGATGCAAGACTGATTGAACATCCCTCACCGGTAAATTTAATATCCTCAACTACATCACCATCTAACTGGAATTGTAGGAAAATACGATCACCACAAGTCGGGTTATTCATTTCAATCGTCATTGACTCATCTTCAAACTCTCCACGATTCCGTGGATGTTTATAATGATCCATAATTACTTGTCGATATAATGTATCTAGATTAACATTAGACATCGCCAAAATACTCCTTTGTTTTTACGAGCCCTTGAACAAGACGGTCAATATCGTCTTCGTTATTATAAATATACATACTCGCTCTTGCAGTTGCTGAGACATCTAACCACTTCATTAGTGGTTGTGCACAATGATGTCCTGCTCGAACCGCAATGCCTTCTGTATCAAGTACTGTTGATAAATCGTGTGGATGAACATTTCCTAAATTAAATGTCACAAGGCCAGCACGTTCTTCAGGTCCGTATATTTTTATCCCATCAACTGTTCGCATTTGTTCTAATGCATAGTTAACAAGCTTCTCTTCATAAGCTAAGACATTATCCATCCCAAGGTCTTCTAAGAAATCAATCGCTGCACCAAGTCCAATTGCACCTGCAATGATTGGCGTTCCACCTTCGAATTTCCAAGGTAACTCTTTCCATGTTGAATCATACAATTCAACAAAATCAATCATCTCACCGCCAAATTCAACTGGCTCCATGGCTTCAAGTAAATCCTGTTTACCATAAAGGACACCAATTCCTGTAGGCGCAAGCATCTTATGTCCTGAAAATGCATAGAAATCACAATTTAAATCTTGCACATCTACTTTCATATGTGGCGTACTCTGAGCGCCATCGACAACAATAATTGACCCATGTGCATGAGCTATTTCAGCAATTTCCTTCACCGGATTAATTGTGCCAAGTACATTTGATACGTGTGCAATTGCTACGATTTTAGTATTGTGAGTTACTGTTTCTCTGACAGACTCAAGACTAATTGTTCCGTTTTTTTCAAGTGGAATGTATTTAAGTGTCGCACCAGTACGTTTTGCTACTTGTTGCCAAGGGATGATATTACTATGATGCTCCATTTGAGTAATCACAATTTCATCACCTTTACTTAGGTTTGCTAAGCCATAACTCTCAGCAACAAGATTAAGGGCTGTTGTTGTACCACGATTAAAAATAATCTCTTTTGTACTTTTAGCATTAATAAATTTACGTACTTTCTCACGTGCGCCTTCATATAAATCTGTCGCGCGTGATCCAAGTGTATGCACGCCGCGATGAACGTTTGAGTTATGAAGACGATAATAGGAATCCACTGCTTCAATCACCGAAATCGGTTTTTGTGATGTTGCTGATGAATCTAAATAAACAAGTGGATGTCCGTTTACCTCCTGGTCTAAAACTGGAAACTGTTCACGTACAGATTTGATATCCATTAACCTAATTTCCTTTCAATCAGTTGAGTTAACTGATTTCTTACCGTTTCAATTGGTAATTCTTTAACAACTGGCGCGAGGAAACCATGAATAATCAAACGTGAAGCTTCTTCACGACTTATTCCACGGCTCATCAGATAGTACATCTGCATATCGTCAATTCGACCAACAGATGCCGCATGTCCTGCTGTGACATCATCTTCGTCAATTAGTAAAATCGGGTTCGCGTCGCCACGTGCTTTACCGCTTAGCATTAAAATACGTGATTCCTGCTCAGCATTTGCACGCGTTGCCCCATCATGAATTTTACCGATCGCATTAAAGATTGCAGTAGTTTCTTCTAACATCACACCACGTTGTGAAATTTGACCATCTGTATCTAAACCGTGGTGAACTGTTTGTGCTGTAAAGTTTTGTATTTGTTTACCTGTCCCTGCTGTGACCGTTCGTGCATTAGTATTCGACTCATGACCTACTAAGTGTGTTGAGTTATCAGAAACTGTACGTCCTTCATTCATTTGGCCAAGTGCCCAATCGATTTGTGCTGCTCTACCATTTGCCACACCACGACGGTTAATATATGAAGTTGTGCCCGCTGCAAAATGATCTACAGCACCAAATGATACAACTGCATTTTCTTCTGCGAAAACTTCCGTCACAATGTTTGCGACTGTTTCTTCACTTTCATTTTCTGATAAATAATTTTCAACGTAAGTGACCGAACTATTTGCTTCTGCAACAATGATGACATGGTTAATCAGAGCCATTGCATGATCTTCTTGCCAAAATATTGTTTGAATCGGCTCTTCAATCTTCACACCTTCTGGAATATAAACAAAGACTCCACCATTCATTAAGGCTGCATGCAGTGCTGTTAATTTATGTTCATTAACACTTACTGCTTCAGTCATATAATACTTTTTAACTAAATCACCGTGCTCTTTAAGTGCTGTAAAAATGTCAGTAAAAATGACGCCTTTCGCCTTTAACTCTTCGTTTATTTGAGCATAGGCTACTGACTGATTACGTAAAATCAAAATATTTTCTGGTCTTGCTTTATGATCAACAAAGTCATCAAGTGTCTCAGGTAAGTGATCGAGTGATTCAATTGCTTCACCTGAGCCCTCTAAATTAAACTGTGTAAAATTCCAACGATTAATATTTGTTTTATCTGGTTTAGGCATATCTAAGTGACTAAACTCTTCAAGTGCTTCTAAGCGTAAGTCAGTCATCCACTGAGGTTCGCCCATTTTTTTAGAATATGTTTCAACATAATTTTTATCGTATGATAAATCTGTCATTGTAGTCATTGAATTACCCCTCCTAACTTTATGCGTCTTCTCCTACTGCTACATCTTCAATTCCTAGTTCATCTTTAATCCACTCATAACCGTCTGTCTCTAAACGCTTAGCAAGTTCCGGACCACCCGACTTAACAATGCGTCCTTGCATCATGACGTGAACGTGATCTGGCTCGATGTAATCGAGTAAACGCTGATAGTGTGTAATCATTAATGTTCCAAATGGTTTTTCTTTACTTAGTTTATTAATCCCATCTGCAACAATTTTAAGTGCGTCAATATCAAGACCTGAGTCAATTTCATCTAAAACAGCAAAGTCAGGCTTTAACATCATCATTTGGAGAATCTCATTACGCTTCTTCTCTCCGCCTGAGAAACCTTCGTTTAAGTATCGTTGTGCCATATTTTGATCAATTTCTAAATCATCCATTGCACTGTCCATCTCACGAATAAATTTCATTAAAGAAACTTCATCGCCTTCTTCACGACGTGCGTTTACTGACGAACGTAAAAAATCAGAGGTTGTTACACCTGTTATTTCACTTGGA
>JASLIE010000112.1 GCA_030152985.1 Bacillaceae bacterium | reverse complement strand
GACGAAAAAATGCTTGTCATTTGTTAAGAGCGTCAATAAATCTGAACGTTTATCTTCATAAATCAATGTCCTTATGTGCATCAAATCACTCCTCATAAAAAAAAGTAGACATAAAGTCTACTTTATTTTGTTCCAAATAAACGGTCTCCCGCATCGCCTAAACCTGGCACAATATATCCTTTTTCATCTAACTTTTCATCTAAATCACCTAAATAAATATCGACATCAGGATGATTGTCTTGAATCACTTTTATGCCTTCAGGTGCAGCAATAAGGCACATCAGTTTAATCGACTTTGCACCACGCTTTTTAAGTGAATCAATCGCATCATTTGCTGATCCACCTGTTGCAAGCATTGGGTCTAATACAATTAAATCACGTTCAGCAATATCTGTTGGTAATTTAATAAAATATTCGACGGGCTGTAGAGTTTCGGGATCGCGGTATAAACCTACATGTCCGACTTTTGCTGCCGGCAAGAGTTCAAGCATCCCATCAACCATCCCAAGGCCTGCACGTAAAATAGGAATAATTCCAATTTTCTTACCCGCTAATACCTTTGATTTTGTTTCTGTCACAGGCGTTTGAATCGTAATCTCTTCAACCGGTAAGTCTCGTGTGATTTCAAAGGCCATCAGCATAGACACTTCATCGACAAGTTCTCTAAATTGTTTTGTTCCTGTTTCGACACTTCGAATATAAGTTAATTTATGTTGAATAAGTGGATGATCAAGTATGTGTAATTTACTCATCTTCCTCATCCTTTCTAAAGTTTTTATGCATACAATGGGAATTTATTTGTTAATGATGCAACACGTTCTCTCGCTTCATTTAATGCTTTTTCATCTTCAATATTATTTAGTACAAGGGCAATAACCTCAGCAATTTCCTTCATTTCGGCTTCTTTAAATCCACGCGTAGTGACAGCTGCTGTTCCAATTCTTACCCCACTTGTTATGAATGGACTTTCAGTATCGTAGGGAATTGTATTTTTATTTGTTGTAATTCCTACAGAATCAAGTGCTTCTTCTGCTACTTTTCCTGTTAATCCAAGTTTAGATACATCAAGTAAGAGTAAATGGTTATCTGTTCCACCTGAAACGATTCGAATGCCTGCATCTGTCAATGCTTCAGCTAAGGCTTTAGCATTTTTTATGATCTGACTTGTATATGTTTTAAATTCAGGAGATAAGGCCTCTTTAAAGGCAACTGCTTTAGCAGCAATAATATGCATTAATGGACCACCTTGCATACCAGGGAACACTGTTTTATCGATTTTTTTAGCATACTTTTCTTTACAAAGAACCATTCCACCACGCGGGCCTCTCAGTGTTTTATGTGTTGTTGTTGTCACAAAATCACTATAAGGAACCGGACTCGGATGATCATTTGTTGCAACTAAGCCTGCAATGTGAGCCATATCTACAAATAAGTAGGCATCAACGGCATCTGCAATTTCACGGAATTTAGCAAAATCAATCTCACGTGAGTAGGCACTTGCGCCTGCTACAATCATCTTTGGTTTAACTTCTTTTGCAAGTTCTAAAATTGCATCATAATCAAGCATTTCTGTTTCTTTATCGACACCGTACTCTACAAAGTTATAAAGTAAACCACTAAAGTTGACTGGACTTCCGTGAGTTAGATGTCCACCATGACTTAGATTCATTCCTAAAATTGTATCGCCTGGCTCAAGAACTGAAAAGTAAACTGCCATATTTGCTTGGGCACCTGAATGAGGTTGTACGTTTACATGTTCGGCACCGAAGATTTTCTTAGCACGGTCACGCGCTAAATCTTCAGCAACATCAACATGCTCACATCCCCCGTAATAACGGCGGCCTGGGTAACCTTCCGCATATTTATTCGTTAAAACTGAACCTGCAGCTTCCATGACAGCTTTTGAAACAAAGTTCTCTGATGCAATGAGTTCAATGTTATCTTGTTGCCTTTTTCTTTCCGCTTCAATCGATTGAAAGATTTCTTCATCAGCATTTTTTAAGTGTTCCATTTGGATTTTATCCCCCTATATGTTTTTATTAACAAGCTATTTATATCATATCAAAAAAACATTTAATTAGCATTATTTTATGGGTAAACCGCTCTTTTTCCACCAATTAATTTAGGACGTGTTTTAGCGGCAGTAATACTTGCTTTACCGATTTTATTTTGCTTAAATCGAAGTGGTACAGCAACAGGCTTTAAATGCATTCCAATCAGTGTATCCCCAATATCAATACCTACATCAGCCTTAATTTGCTCGACTAAGACCGGATCTTCCATATGTTGGTAAGCATAAGCTGCCATCGCTCCTCCCGCTTCTCTGACGGGGATAGCTGTCACAATTTCAAGCTGATGCTCTTTGGCCGTTTGTCTTTCAACAACAAGGGCACGATTTAAATGCTCACATCCTTGAAAAGCTAGCTTTAAGTCGAGCTTCTTTTGTAAGGATTTAAAAGAATCAAATAAAACTTGAGCAATCTGACTGCTCCCAGACGTGCCGATAGACTCACCTGCAACTTCGCTTGTTGAACAACCAATGACCATTAAGTCTTGTTTGTTAAGATGACCAGAAACTTCAAATTCCTCAAGCAACTGAACTGTATCTTGTTTAATTTCTGTTAAATTCAAGTTAAGTCACCTCTTACTGATTTTTTCTGTTGCCATCATTTTCTCAACACGACGTTCATGTCGACCACCTTCATAATCTGTTGTTAACCATGTTTTAACAATTTCATGCGCAAGACCGGGACCAATGACCCGTTCTCCCATTGCTAAAACATTTGAATTATTATGCTCTCGCGTTGCTTTTGCTGTATAAACATCATGCGTGAGCGCGCAACGGATTCCATTGACCTTATTGGCTGAAATTGACATACCAATGCCAGTTCCACAGATAAAAATGCCTCTGTCGAACTCTCCACTTGCAACGCGTTTGGCTGCTGGAACAGCATAATCTGGATAATCGACTGACTCAGTACAGTCAGGACCCGTATCTTCATATTCAAAGCCTAACTCATCTAAAACCTTTTTTACTTCTGTTCTCAGTGTCATGCCTGCGTGGTCACCTGTAATAATTACTTTCATGACTTCAACTCCTCTAAATTTTGAATTAGCTTATCAATTTCAACATGTAATTCAGAGTATGTCTTTTCATAAACTTCAACTGACATACCATAGGGATCACTTATTTCTTCCGTATGCATCTGAGCTTGTAAATTTTGAATCTTATCAACTTCTTCTTTTACGACTTGCGTAATTTCTAACTCATCTTCTAATGATTCAATTTGATAATTAGCTTTCTTTTCTTTTAATTTGATAAAAGCTTGTTCAATTTGATAAACAATTCTATTTTCTTCATGTTTATTAAATTCTTTAAAGGTATAACACTTTTTTTCTATCTCAGGATAACGTGTCAATAACAATTCCTTATGATTGTGTGTCATCGTCAATATGAGATCTGCCCAAGTTAAAATCGACTCATTTACAACACGTGCTTCGTGTGAGAATTCAATGCCGTTATTTTTAAGCACTTGTTCAGTTTGTCGGCTTGCTGCTGAGCCTGCTTGTGCATAGACACCTGCTGACTTTACTTGGATATTCATACCCCTATCACGAAGCATAGCTTCAGCCATCGGACTCCGACATGTATTCCCCGTACATATAAAGAGTATATTCATCTAACACCCTACTTTCTTATACACTAAATATACCATATTTCACATGAAGATGAAGCGATAAAACTTATTTGATCTCTGTTGCCGCTCGCATGAGACGATCCATAATTGCAATCCCAACGCCTTCTCTTTCAATTCCTTCACAAATAATTAAATCAAACTCATCTTTTTTAATCATACGGAGTTTATCATAAAGTGAAAGCGCAATTTCTTTATGTGTCTCTCCGAGTATATAAATGTTTGAGACATCACCAAGTGAGTCTGCCGTTTTACTCGTCACAAGGAAGGCAACACGTTTATCTGAATGCTGCTTGATCTCATTCTTTAAAGCCTCTAGTCCGCTCGTGATAAGCACAAGAGGAACAGCTGGTGCATAATGTTTATACTTCATGCCTGGTGAGCGCGGACGATCTAGATCTTCTTCTTCGCTCAGACCAACTGGCATGACTTCTTCTAACATCTCTTGTGTAACCTCACCATGTCTTAAAATAAGAGGGAAATCTTTGGTGCAATCAATCACAGTTGACTCAAGTCCAACCTCAGTAGTTCCACCGTCTAATATATATGGAATCCGTCCATTTAAGTCTTCAAACACATGATCTGCACTTGTTGGACTTGGTTTGCCTGATAGGTTAGCACTTGGTGCAGCTAAGGGACGTTGACTTTTTTTAATTAACTCAAGCGCAAGTGGGTGGTTTGGAATTCGTAAACCAACCGTATTTAAACCAGCCGTAACATTTTTGGCACATAACCCTCTATCTTCTAAAATATATGTTAAGGGACCTGGCGAAAAATGCTCAACTAAGGTCTTCACATAACTCGGAATGTTTTGAGCATATCGACTCATCTCCTCATAAGAGGCAAGATGAACAATTAAAGGGTTATCGCTTGGGCGACCTTTAGCAAGAAAGATTTGATTAATGGCCTCTTCATTTGTCGCATCGGCTCCTAAACCATAAACAGTCTCCGTCGGAAAGGCGACAAGTGAGCCCTTTCTTAATTGCTGGGCTGCTTGCTCTAAATCTTTTTCCGAAAGTATTTTTGTTTTCATCTATACACCTCTTCCGATGACAATTCGCATATTTCCATTAATATCTTCTATCTGCTCTGTTTGATAATTAATTTTTTCTTTAATAATCTTTGCAACTTGTTGCCCTTGAGTTGATCCAACTTCAAAGTAAATACTCTCAGGCGGGATCTCACAGGCTTGAACTTGTTGAACAATGGTTTTATAAGCACTAAGCCCTTCATCTTTAGCAAACAAGGCAAGTTCAGGATCAAAGTCACGTACTGTATCCGCTAAAGCATCACGTTCAGAATAGGCAATATAAGGTGGATTTGAAACAATAATATCAATTGCAATTTGCCTTTCAAGTAAGGGGGCTAAAAAATTACCTTGTAAAAAATTCACCTTGACGTCATGCTTTTCAGCATTTAACTGAGCGACCTCAAGTGCTTCCTGTGAAATGTCTGTTGCATAGACAACTGCATTTTTAAAATGGGCTGCGAGTGTAATGGCAATAACACCTGTCCCTGTTCCAAGATCACAGAAAGTCAATTTTTCATCTTGGGGATAAGATTTTATAATTAGATCAACTAATTCCTCTGTTTCCGGACGCGGAATCAGCGTGTCTTCACTCACTTGAAAGTTCCGACCGTAAAATGTTTCATAGCCTAGCATATGTTGAACAGGCTTTCCCGTTTTCACATGTACTTTAATGGCATTTGAAAAAGCTTCAATAACCGTTTCTGGGATCACTTCACGCATATTTAAATAATAAGTGTTCGAATCCGCCTCCGTAAAATGCTTCATGAGAAGATGGGCCACATTTTCTTCACGTTTATGTTCTTTTAAAAAAGAAAAAGCCCAGTTAAGGACTTCAAATTGTTTCTTCCCCATCATCACTCACCAATTGTAGCTAAACGTTTTGTTTGATCTTCGACTAAAAGCGCCTCAATAAACTCGTCTAGCTTACCTTCTAATATTTGATCAAGCTTTTGAATTGTGAGTGAAATTCGGTGATCTGTGACACGGTTTTGCGGGAAGTTATAAGTTCTAATCCGCTCAGAACGGTCACCTGTACCGATAGCCGACTTTCGTGTTTCATCGTATTCGTCTTGTGCTTCTTGTTGATACATATCATAGAGTCGAGCACGTAACACTTTCATTGCTTTTTCCTTATTTTTTATTTGTGACTTTTCATCCTGACAGGAAACAACAATCCCCGTTGGTTCATGCGTCAATCTGACTGCAGACATTGTTGTGTTAACACTTTGACCACCTGGTCCACTTGATGCAAAACGGTCAACACGGATATCACTTTCTTTCACATCAACCTCAACATCTTCTGCTTCAGGTAGAACTGCTACCGTTGCAGTTGACGTATGCACACGTCCGCCTGATTCTGTTTCTGGTACACGTTGAACACGATGTGCACCATTTTCAAATTTCAAGTGTGAATAAGCACCATTTCCAGAAATCATAAAGATAACTTCTTTAAAACCACCGACTCCGGTTGTTTGGGCTTCAATTATTTCTGTCCGCCACCCTTGAGCCTCTGCGTAACGTGAATACATTCGATGTAGATCACCTGCAAAAAGTGCAGCCTCATCCCCGCCTGCAGCCGCTCTAATTTCAACAATAACGTTTTTATCGTCATTTGGATCTTTAGGAATAAGTAAAATTTTAATTTCATCTTCTAAACTTGCTTTTCTTTCCGATAATTCATCTAATTCTGCCTTAATCATTTCTAACATTTCAGCGTCTGATTCAAGTTCAAGCATTTCCTTAGCATCAACAAGCTCTGACACAACCTCTTTATATTCACGATAAGCAGTCACTGCGTCAGTTAAGCCTGCTTGTTCCTTAGAATACTCTCTGAGTTTATCTGAGTCACTAATCACACTCGGATCACTTAATAGCTCATTTAGTTCATTATATCGATCTTCTAATGTTTGTACTTGTTCAAGCATAGGTCCACCTCATTTTCTCTTCATCTATTATAAGCGATAGAAATCGGTCGGTCAAAATTATTTTAGGCATTAAAAAACAGGCATAAGCTGCCTGTCATTTAATTATTTAAGATTATATTTACGTTTGAAACGATCAACACGTCCACCAGCACGGTCAGCTTTTTGCTTACCAGTGTAGAATGGGTGCGTATCTGAACTGATTTCAACACGGATGACTGGGTATTCGTTTCCGTCTTCCCACTCCATCATCTCTTCAGATGTACGAGTAGATCCACTTAAGAATTTAAAATCAGAGCTCGTATCTAAAAATATAACTTTTTGATATTCTGGATGAATTCCTGCCTTCATTTTGTCCACCTCTTTTATCTCGTAATTATCATTAGGCCTTTTATGGCTAATTACATACTCAAAATTACCTCACAACATAAGATTATAACAGTCAAAGACCTTTTTTGCAATGATTATCTTTTGCTTTTTATTTCTTTTTCCCCTTCATTTCATCTTCCATTTGCTTAAGAAACTCTTCATTTGAATCCGTTGTTTTAACACGGCGTAAAAATCGCTCAGTAAAGTCGTAAGTATCTTCCATTGTACTCCGTACCGCCCACATTTTCTCTAAATGATTTTGGCTCACAAGTAATTCCTCTTTACGCGTACCCGACTTCATAATATCTATCGCCGGGAAGACACGACGATTTGCTAAATGGCGATCTAAATGGAGCTCCATATTACCCGTTCCCTTAAACTCTTCATAAATAACATCATCCATTCGCGAACCCGTATCAACAAGAGCAGTCGCTAGGATTGTAAAACTTCCACCTTCTTCAATATTTCTTGCAGCCCCAAAAAAGCGCTTAGGACGGTGAAATGCAGCCGGATCAATTCCACCTGAAAGTGTCCGTCCACTCGGTGGAATAACTAAATTATATGCACGTGTTAGACGTGTAATACTATCCATTAAAACAATGACATCATGCTTATGCTCGACAAGACGCATAGCGCGCTCTAACACTAATTCTGACACTTTAATGTGACTTTCTGGTACCTCATCAAAAGTCGAACTCACAACATCAACATCTGGGTGCACAGACCTTTCAATGTCAGTCACTTCTTCTGGTCGCTCATCGATTAAAAGAATAATTAACTTAGCATCAGGATGATTCTTTGAAATGCTATCAGCAATTTCTTTAATTAACACCGTTTTACCTGCCTTTGGTGCCGCAACAATAAGACCACGTTGCCCGAATCCAACGGGTGTCATTAAGTCCATCACTCGCGTAGATAAGTTTTCCTTTTTAGTTTCTAACTTCATGAAACGATCTGGATAAAGTGCAGTCAAGCCCGGAAAATGAACCCGTTCTTTTGCAGATTCTGGGTCATCACCATTCACTGCATCAACATGCAACAGTCCATAATAGCGTTCGTTTTCTTTAGGTGGGCGTACTTTTCCAGAGACTTTATCTCCATTTCTTAAATCAAAACGACGAATTTGCGAGGCTGAAATATAAATATCTTCTGCACTTGCAGAGTAATTAATCGGACGTAGAAAACCAAAACCTTCTGAAGGAATGATTTCTAAAATCCCATCCATAAACAAATAACCATCCTTTTCTGCTTGCGCTTTTAATATCGCAAAGATAAGCTCTTTTTTAGAAAGCTTTGCATAATAGGATACTTTATATTCTTTTGCTAAGTCATAGAGTTCTTTTAAGGTTAAGCTTTCTAATTTGGAGATTGTTAAATCTGCCATATATGTAACACGTCCATTCATAATTAATTAAAGTACTAATTGAATTAAGTAGGTCAACTGAGGATTTATTTGAGGAATATAGACTGATAGAGCGTGAATGCTCTATCAGCTCAAACACTCTAGATTAGTCTTCCATCACTAAGTTTGGCTTTTTCTTTAAGCTATGTGAGCCATCAATAAATCGAATTGTACCACTTTTAGCCCGCATAACAACTGTCTGTGTTGTCGCACGATTCCCTTTAAATTGAACACCTTTTAAAAGCTCACCATCTGTCACACCTGTTGCTGCAAAGATCGCATCATCACCTTTTACAAAATCGTCCATGTAAAATACTTTATTTGTATCTTCAATGCCCATGCGCTCACAACGTGCTGCTTCTTCTTCGTTCTTAGGTAAAAGCTTCCCTTGAATCTCCCCGCCCAAACATTTCAAAGCAACTGCTGATAAAACTCCTTCTGGTGCACCACCAATGCCTAAGAGTAAATCAACACCCGTGTCATCAAAAGCTGTGTTTACAGCTCCTGCGACATCACCGTCTTGAATGAGTTTAATACGCGCACCTGTAGCACGAATTTCTTCAATCAACTCATCATGACGCGGACGGTTTAAAACAACAACAACAACATCTTCAACATCTTTATTCTTTGCTTTTGCAACATTTTCAATGTTTTCTTTGACCGGTGCATTGATATCGATTTTCCCTACTGCTTCTGGGCCAACCGCAATTTTATCCATATACATATCCGGTGCGTGAAGTAAATTACCACCATCAGAGATTGCAACAACAGATAAAGCATTCCATGAACCTCTTGCTACAATACTCGTACCTTCAAGAGGGTCAACCGCTACGTCAACGTCCGGCCCTTCTCCTGTACCTAACTCTTCACCAATATAAAGCATTGGGGCTTCGTCCATTTCACCTTCACCAATGACAACTTTTCCCTGCATTGGAATTGTATCAAATACTGTACGCATTGCGCTTGTTGCAGCATCATCTGCGTCATTTTTATTTCCCTTCCCCATCCAGCGTGCCGAAGATAATGCCGCCGCCTCAGTCACACGTACAAGCTCCATTGTTAAACTTCTTTCCACTCAAGCCAACCCCTTTACTTATTTGTTTTTAAGCTGTTCAATTTCCTGTTCTGTCATATCAACCTTACGAATTTTTGCTCCTAGACTAACCAATTTATCGGTAATCTTTTCATAACCCCGCTCAATGTGATCAATACCGAATATTTCGGTCTCACCTTCGGCCATTAGTCCAGCAATGACTAGTGCAGCACCTGCCCTTAAATCAGTAGCAGTTACTTTAGCGGCCTCTAATTGAACCGGACCATTAATAATTGCTGAGCCACTTTCTACTTTGATTTTGGCATTCATTCGGCGCAATTCGTCGATATGTTTTAAACGCGCACTATAAATTGTATCTGTAACAACTCCTGTTCCTTCGGCCTTTGTTAAAAGCGAGGTAAAGGGCTGTTGTAGATCGGTTGGAAAACCAGGATAAACAAGGGTCTTAATATCGACACTTGATAGTTTATCTTGTGGTCTAACAATCAGTCGATCATCATCTTCTTCAATATCTACATTCATCTCACGAAGTTTAGCTAAAACAGATTCGAGGTGTTCTGGAATAACGTTTTCAATGACCACTTCTTTCCCTTGAGCAGCCGCTGCAATCGCATATGTACCGGCTTCAATACGGTCAGGTATGATTGTATGTCTACATCCTTTTAACTCTTTAACTCCTTCAATTCGAATAACATCTGTTCCAACACCTTTAATTTTTGCTCCCATATTCGTTAAAAGTGTTGCGACATCAATGATTTCAGGTTCTTTTGCCGCATTTTCAATAACAGTCTTTCCTTCAGCTTTAACAGCAGCAAGCATAATATTAATTGTCGCACCCACACTGACAACATCAAGATAGATGCGTGCCCCAACTAACTTTTCTGCCTTTAAATAGATAGCACCTTGCTCATTTTTGACCTCAGCACCTAAAGCTTCAAAACCTTTAATATGCTGATCAATTGGACGTGGACCTAAGAAACATCCGCCTGGTAGCCCAATCACCGCTTGCTTAAACTTACCTAACATTGCCCCCATAAAATAGTAAGAAGCTCTTAACATTTTAACTTTACCATTTGGTAAGGGCATTGAAACCATGTTTTCGGGATCAATTTCAATTGAGTTTTCACCAGTAAACTGAACATCAGCACCAATCTCTTCTAGAATATCAGCGAGTGTTGTTACATCTGATATATCTGGCAGTCCGTCAATCGTCACTCTTGAATCAGCTAAAATCGCTGCGGGCAATAAGGCAACCGCACTATTTTTAGCTCCATTTATACGAACATTTCCGTTTAATAAATGACCACCCTCAACAATTATCTTCTGCATTCAATCACTCCTTATTTGCCTGTGCCCAATCGTTTAAAAACTGTTCAATCCCCTGATCTGTTAAAGGATGCTTAACAAGTTCTGCTAACACATTATAGGGTATCGTTGCAATATGCGCACCATGATACGCCGCTTGAATAACATGCTGCGGATGACGAATTGATGCAGCAATAATTTCTGTTTCAATCCCATGCCTTATAAAGAGAGTCGAAATAGTGTCAATCAATTCAATCCCGTCATGTCCAATATCGTCTAAGCGACCAATAAATGGCGACACATAGGTCGCTCCCGCTCGTGCAGCTAACAGTGCTTGATTAGCGTTAAAAATTAATGTGACGTTTGTTTCAATATTTAAATCACTTAAAGCCTTAACCGCCTTAAGCCCTTCAAGTGTCATTGGAATTTTTACAGTAATATTATCAGCAATAGCCGCAAGTTCCTTACCCTCTTTAATCATGCCTTCTGCATCCTCTGAAATAACTTCAGCACTTACAGAGTGCTTAACAATTGAAGTGATTTCACGTAAGCGCTCATGAAAATCGACCCCTTCTTTTGCTACAAGGCTCGGATTAGTTGTTACACCTGATAATATGCCTAATTCATTTGCTTGTTTGATTTCTTCTATATTTGCTGTATCAATAAAAAATTTCACTCTTATCCCACCTTTATCTTAATGAAGAAAAAACGTAAGGAATTCCTTACGCTTTCTGTGATGAGCCAAATTCACGCATTTTCCCAATAACCGCCTCTTTAATGACTTCGCGTCCTGGCCCCATGTATTTTCTTGGGTCATACATCTCTGGATTTTCTGCTAAAACTTCACGAATCTTTTTAGCTTGAACAATTTGGTTTTCAGTGTTCACATTTATTTTTGCTGTTCCTAATGAAATTGCTTTTTGAATGTCTTTTGTTGGAATACCTGTTCCACCATGCAAGACAAGCGGTACACCTGTTAACTCATTGACTTCGGCCATCCGGTCAAAACCAAGGTTCGGTTCACCTTTATAAGGTCCGTGAACAGATCCTAGGGCTGGTGCAAAGCAATCAACATTTGTTTCACGAACTAAACGATCACATTCAGCTGGAAT
The DNA here is from genome assembly GCA_030152985.1 of Bacillaceae bacterium. GTDB lineage: Bacteria > Bacillota > Bacilli > Bacillales > Amphibacillaceae > Pseudogracilibacillus. The sequence goes on along the minus strand of JASLIE010000112.1, from coordinate 491 downwards.
TGCATACATTGCTTCTGCTTCATCTACAACTAAATCATCTTCTTCTCCACCAATACGTCCAAGCTCTGCCTCAACCGAAACACCGTGGATATGAGCAAGCTCAACGACTTTTTTCGTTAAAGCAATATTTTCATCTAACGGAAGATGTGAGCCATCAATCATCACTGATGGAAAACCTGCATGAATTGCTTGAGCACATGCCTCAAAGCTTGAACCATGATCTAAATGAATCGCAACAGGTACTGTTGTCCCATATTCCTCCATTAAGGCTTTAACCATTGCGACAACAACTTTAAAACCACCCATATAGCGGCCCGCTCCTTCAGAAACTCCTAAAATAACAGGTGACTTTTCTTCTTCTGCTGCTTGTAAAATGGCCTGAGCATATTCTAAATTATTCAAATTAAATTGACCGACTGCATATCCTTCTTCACGTGCTTTAATTAACATTTCTCTCATCGATACTAAAGGCATTTTATCTTCCCCTTTTT
>JASLIE010000088.1 GCA_030152985.1 Bacillaceae bacterium | reverse complement strand
TCGTTCTTAATCCACCACCGTTTTTAGCTGACTTAATGTGGGTCGGAATCTCAGGTGTCTCAGCCGGAACACTCGGACCAATTATGTACGCAGTCTTCGGACGTAAAAAAGCGTCTGCACGCGCTGCAGAAGGTTCTATGTTTATTGGCCTTGGTTTCTACTTGTTCATTGTCTTTACAGGGATTGAACCAAGTCCACTTGCAGCAGGTGGTTGGTCAACACTTGTTGGTATTTTAGCTATGTGGGTACTTGCTAATACACTTAAGCGACCAACAGAAGAAATTAAAGCTTAAAAAGGAGAGATCATTATGTGGGTTACACCAATGTTAACAATTTGGTTATATGGTTTAATTATCTCGACAGGTATCTTTTCCTTTCTACTTTGGAAATTTTATAAACCTGATGATAAATAAACAAAAAACAGAGATCAATTGATCTCTGTTTTTTTATTTAGATATTTAAAGCTTTGTTTGCATCTTTATTTACTTTATCAATCAGCTTTGGATTTTCAAGTAAGGATTGCTCATACGATGGAATCATCTCTTTAAGTTTAGGCTGCCAAGCTTCCATATATGAAGGGAAACAATTTCCGAGGACTTCAATCATCACATGCACGGCTGTTGATGCCCCTGGTGATGCACCTAGTAAGGCAGCAACTGTCCCGTCTGCTGAGTTAACGACCTCAGTACCAAACTGAAGTGTTCCCTTACCTTTATCTGTATCTTTAATGACTTGAACTCTTTGACCTGCAACCACAACTTCCCAATCTTCTTCTTTTGCTTCAGGTAAGAACTCACGTAACTCATCAATTCGCTCTGAGTCACTTAACATTAACTGCTGAATTAAATACTTAGTCAAGCCCATTTCTTTCAAGCCTGCAGCCATCATTGTTGTTAAGTTATTTGGCTTAATTGATGTAAATAAATCAAGATTTGAACCTTCTTTTAAGAATTTCGGTGTAAATCCAGCAAAGGGACCGAATAAAAGTGCTTTTTTACCATCGATAAAGCGTGTATCTAGATGGGGTACAGACATTGGTGGTGCACCAATCTTTGCTTTACCGTATACTTTAGCATGATGTTTTTCAATCACTTCTGGATTTGTACACGATAAGAAGAGTCCACTGACCGGGAATCCACCGATATGCTTCGATTCAGGGATACCTGTCTTCTGTAAGAGCGGTAAACTCCCTCCGCCAGCACCAATAAAGACAAAGTCTGCAAGCTTGTGTTCAATCCGACCATCTGCATGATCTTTTACTTTAACTTCCCACTGATCATGAGCAACACGTTTAATGTCTTTCACCTCATGATTATACTTTACATTAACATTTTCTTTTTCTAAATGTTCGAATAAGATCCGTGTTAATGCACCAAAGTTCACATCTGTTCCAGTGTCAATTTTCGTTGCTGCAACAGGCTCTGTGCTGACACGTTCTTCAAACATAGCCGGTAACCACTCTTTTAAAACTTCTGGATCATCTGAAAATTCCATACCTTCAAATAGTGGATTGTCTTTTAGGGCTTCATAACGTTTCTTTAAGTATTCAACATCTGCCTCACCCTCAACATAACTTACATGTGGGAGTGGCATAATAAATTCTTCAGGATTTTTAATAAGATTGTTTTCTACAAGGTAAGTCCAAAATTGTTTTGAAACTTGAAATTGCTCATTTACTGCTATTGCTTTTTCAGTTTCGATTGTTCCATCTTCTTTTTCAGGCGTATAGTTTAATTCACATAGTGCTGAATGTCCTGTTCCTGCGTTATTCCACTCATTTGAACTTTCCGCACCTGCATGAGACAACTTTTCATAAGCTGTTATATTCCATTCAGGCTGAAGTTCCTTGATTAAGGTTCCAAGAGTAGCGCTCATAATACCCGTACCAATTAAGATGACTTCTTTTTTACTGTTCATTTTAACTTCCTCTTTTTCTTATTATTTTTACGTGCCCTTATTATAATAAAACGGCAAGCAAATATAACAAACATAATTGTTTGTTATATTTGTACCTTTCTATAGTATAACACTTTTCTTACAATAAGTTGAAGTTTTCGATTATTTTTTAGAACAGTTTCATATTTTGTTAAAATTTTAAGGAGATCATTTTCTCTTCAAGATAGGCTTCAAGCCCTTGATGGCCACCTTCTTTACCTACACCACTTTGTTTTACCCCTCCAAATGGACTTTGGACAACAAATGGCATCGGATCATTTACACCGACCATGCCGTAATCCAAACTTTCTGTCATGCGAATAATACGTGGCATATCACGCGAATACATATAAGACGCAAGTCCATATTCTGCATGATTTACAACTTCGAGCAAATCACTTTCTTCTTTAAATTCAATAATTGGTGCAACAGGGCCAAAGGTCTCTTCAGAAACAATCCGCATTTCATTTGTTGTTTGAACAAGAATGGTTGGAGCAACAAAACACCTTGTTGCCGCTTCTGTTTCAGAAAGCTCCATCTCAGCTGAAATCGCTTTTGCTCCTTTTTGAAGGGCATCATCAATTTGACTTCTAATTTCATCTGCAGCTGACTCACTAATAATCGGTCCGACTACCGTATCCTCACTCTGACCATTTCCTACCTTTAATGCCCTTATCTTTTCAGAGAGTTTACTTACAAATTCGTCTAAAACAGCGGCCTGGACATAAATTCGGTTTGTTGATGTGCACATTTGACCTGAGCAGCGAAACTTTGTCATTAAAAGATCATTTACTGCTAAATCTAAATCCGCATCTTCAAACACGATAAAAGGGGCATGCCCTCCTAATTCCATTGAAATACGCTTGACGGTTGCAGCCGATTCTTTCATGAGCATCTTTCCGATTCGAGTCGAACCCGTAAAGGTAATTTTCTTGACCACTTGGCTTTGCATAAATGCATCTGTCACTTCTTGTGACTTTGCCATCACGAGATTTAAAACACCTTTTGGTAATCCTACTTGTTCAGCAATCTTAACTAATTCAATCGCGGACTGTGGCGACTGACTTGATGGCTTCAGGACGATTGTACAACCCGCTGCTAGAGCAGGTGCTACTTTACGTGCGATCATGGATAAAGGAAAATTCCATGGTGTAATCGCACCTACAACACCAATGGCTTGTTTAATTACCATGATTCGTTTATCAGGTGAACTCGCTGGTATGGTCTCACCGTAGACTCGTCTTGCCTCCTCAGCAAACCATCTAAAATAGTCGATTGAAGATTGGACTTCACCTCGTGCATCCTTAATCGGTTTCCCCATTTCTTGTGTGATGGTGACTGCTAACTCTTCTTTCATTGTTTCCATTTTACGATAAATGTCAGTTAAGAGATTAGCGCGCTCAAGCGCTGTTGTTTTTGACCAACTGCTAAAAGCCACTTCAGCGGCGTCAATAGCTTGCTTCACATGCTGAGTGCTTCCTTGACTGACTTCATAAACCTTTTGTCCTGTAGCCGGGTTATAAACACCGAGTTGATCACTTGTTTCAATCCATTCACCATTAATATACATTTCTATCCCACCTTACTTTTTTAATTTTTCATAAATTGTTGCAGCACAAACTGTATCTAAAAAACCAACGCCTACCGAATCAAGTAAGGTAATCTCATTTGCATCTTCACGCCCCGACTTTTCTTTTGACACAAGTTCTGCTAAATCACTATGAATTAAATCAAAAGACCACGCCTTATTCTCATGCGGAATGATGAGTCCGCCGGCTTCAGACTGAGCTCCTTCATAAGTATCAACAACTACCTTACTCGCTTTTTTTAGTAGGTCAGCATCATACTCTTGTTTTGTCGGCTCACAAGAACCAATGGCGCTCACATGCGTTCCTGGCTTAACCGCTGCACTTGAAAAGACTGGTTTATTTGCTGATGTACTTGAAATAACGATATCTGACTTTTCTATAGCTGCTTCTGCCGTCTGAACAACTGAGATCAAAAGGTTTTTTTCTTTAAAGTCTACTTCTAAACGTTGCTTTAACTCTTCTGCCTTTTCTTTTGTTCGATTATATAAATAAATTCTTTCAATCCCTCTAACCGCTAAGACCGCATCAATTTGTGAATAGGCTTGTGAACCACAGCCGATAACAGCTAAATGCTTTGCATCTTCACGTGCAAGATAGTCAGTCCCAAGGCCTGTAATGGCCCCTGTTCGAATGGCCGTTAAATATGAGGCCTCAATTAAAGCTAAATGTTCCCCCGTCTTCCCATCACTTAAAAGAATCACACTTTGAATAACTGGTATATCAGAATTTCTATTCTCCGGATACAAACTCGACACTTTAACGGAAGCATAATTAATTCCCTTTACAAAAGAGGGCATATATAAGGTATGCGACCCTTGATCATCATGACGTAAAAGCGTTCGGTAAGGCGTATCAACATGAGAACTTTTAACAAGTTCAAATGCCCGCTTAACATCTTGAATACACATCTGCATTGAATAATTGTTTACGACTTCTTCTTCTGTTATATGAAGCATTTTATCCCACCTCTACTTAGTTTGTTAAAACCGTACTAAACCACGGGAAGTAAATTAAGACAGCTGTTGCAAATACTAAAGCAATTAAATAAGGAATCGACCCTCTTATAACGACAGATAAATTTTCTTTAAAATGACCACTAATCACAAATAAGCTGACCCCTACAGGTGGCGTCACTTGTGAAATCATCATACAAGCTACAGTAATAATTCCAAAGTGAATTGGGTCGTAACCTAGGGCAATGACTGTTGGATAAACAATTGGAATCGTAATATATAGGATCGGTAAGGCATCTAAAAACATACCGAAAACCAGGTATAAAGCTAAAATGAAAAGTAAAATTGTCCAACCAGGCATATCAAGTTGCGAAACATAAGCAGTTACTTGAGCTGGCACTTGAGCAAAGGTAAGGCCTGTTGAAAATAAGACAGCTCCACACAAGAGCACATAAATCATCGTTGTTGTTTTAATCGTACTTACTAGACTTGCACTTAAATTCTTGCGTGTGAATTCATTTTTATTGAAAATAAAACCGACTAATAACACATAAACAACAGCTACACCTGCTGCTTCGGTTGGTGTAAAAACACCTGAATAAATCCCACCTAAAACAAGAACTGGCATTAATAGCGCTGGTAAACCACGCATAAAAGAAGTCATAATTTCCTTCACTGAACTTCTTTCTTTCGGTTTAACCTTTTCTCTAAAACTCATAATAACTGCAGTAACGATGAGAACAAGAGCGATAAAAATCCCCGGAATAATGCCTGCAATAAACATTTTACCGACATCAAGTTGGGTCATTGAAGCATAAACAATCATATAAACACTCGGAGGAATCATTTGACCTAGGGTTCCAGATGTTGCAACAATTCCCATGCTCATTTCTTTTGAATAACCTAACTTCAACATTTGAGGAATAATCATTGCACCGACTGCGACAACTGTTGCAGCTGCAGATCCAGATAAGGCACCAAAAATAACACTTGATAATACTGCCGCAGCAGACATTCCACCAGGTAAATGACCAACTAAGTCGGTCACAAATTTAAGCATCTTCTCAGCTACGCCTAAATTCGTCATTAGATTCCCCGCTAAAAGGAAATAGGGAATTGCAAGTAAAATCCAACTATCAGTTGCAATTAAAAACTGTGAACTAATTGCCTCAATAGGTAATCCCATAAAGCCATAGACAATAATGCCACCACTTACACTTAGGCTTAACCAAATCGGTGCGCCAATGACAAGTAGTAAAATAAAAATAATAAGGCCGATAAGTACAACCATTCTAAAACCTCCTTACAACTTAGTTCCGTAACGACGCTGTCTCTTTAACAAGACAAAACAATGTATAAATCAAGCCTAAAACCATTCCTAAGACAACTGCAAAAGCAGGAATCACCATCAACATACCGCCTGATAAGGTTTTTGTTTTCATGTCTAATAAAGAGCCCGTCCAACTCAGACTTGCTTTGATTAAAAAGACAAATGTGACTAACATCACAAGATCAATTAAAATATGAACAATACGGATTGACTTTCCTTTTAGAACATTCTCAAGCAAACTCATTTTAATGTGGCCGTCTTGCTTAATCAGTGGCCCTAAGTATAAAAAAACTGCATAAACAATCGAATATGTAGATACTTCTGTTAAGATTTCAAAAGATAAGTTAAATTGATAGCGTAAAATAACACCAATAAAAGCTAATAAAACGCTTATAATTAATAAAGCTACAGCTAAAAATTCTAAGACACGATCTAACTTATCAGTTACTTTTTCTAGCCTTGCTACAAACCCCATTTCATCAACTCCTATCTGCTTGATGGGATAAATGAGTAAACATACC
>JASLIE010000084.1 GCA_030152985.1 Bacillaceae bacterium | reverse complement strand
TATTTATTCTTAGCTTAGCTTTAATAATCAAGGACTTTCTTAAACTTATGCTTTACTGGCTGGACTTTTTCTCCATACTTTTTGATATAGTTTTCTCTGACTTCTTCTTTTGAAAGTTCTTCTTTACTTTCAAGCACTTCAAACTCCATGTTATCAAGCGTCACACCATCACCAGCAAATCCTAAACCGCTTGAATAAGCTAACTCCAGCTCTTTCTCTCCTTGCTCAGTTAAAGTGTAGTAGGCTGTGTCTGTTGGTGATGAACCTTCAATCACACCGTCTGAATAAACAGTTAGATTGTACCTTATTCCTCCTTCAAATACCTTTACATATTCGTCTCCTTGAAGGGCGTAGATTTCTTCAATAAATGCTCTTCCATCCATATCACTACCGAAAATAATTTCATTCACACCGTTACCATTAATATCTCTTAACTCATATGAATAAACATCAGGAATTGGATAAGGACGACTATCCATTCTACCTAACTCTTCTTTATCTAATTGTTCTGGGCCCCAAACCTCTTTAATTGCTCGAGCATATTTACCGAGCAACTCTTCTTCTAAGGTCCAATCAGCTGGTAAAATTTTCTTCAAGTTAAGCAAAGGGTAAGTTCTCTCCTTACTCGTCACTTCGATAGGTCCACTTAAAAGTTTTTCTTTAACTTCATCTGACTTTAATTTAGGTTGAGAGGCCCAAATTATTGAAGCTGCTCCTGAAACCATTGGCGTTGCATAAGATGACCCTTTAACAGACTCGACTTGACCTGATTTGTCTAAACTAATCGCTAAGTCTGCTCCCGGTGCTAGGATGTCCACTGCATCACCATCACTTGCCCAAGTCGGCACTTGATATTCCTCACCCTTTTTCTCAGCCGCTCCAACAATGACGATATGGTCTAAAATCTCATCTAGACTATGCTTTAATTTTGCTTTCTCACTCGCCAACTGATAGACTTCTTCATTAAAATTAGCAAATAAGCCTGTATAACTTGCATCGATTGATGCATCAATTTCAGGATCGGCCTTTTCCGCTTCAGTTAAGCTCAAACCATTTCCTGCTGCCTGGATGATTAAAAACTCTTGATCATGCTTAGTCAGCAAACGATCCATATAAGCGAGCAGATTAGCAGATATTTCATTGTTTGTATTTTTTTCTGTTTCTAAATAGGTATCATAATCGTCTTTTTCATTTTCACTTTCTTCTTTAAACTTCGCTTCACTCGGAAAAACGTTACCTAAAGATAAATTAATCACTGAAGCTTTATTTTCAAGTTGTGTCTCTAGTAGCTTATACAAGTAAGGCTCAGTAAATAAGCTTTTCCAATCTTTATTTAACGGGTTTTCAATCCCTGTAAAATCTACTTGCGCAAGATTGGCTGCTATACCTCTGAACTTAGCCTTATTTTTCTTTTGATTCGAAACAATGAGCTTAGTCACTAAACGTGCGTGGGCATCATCTTTTTTACCTTTACTTTGAGGTGTAATTTTTACAGCATCTTTTAAATCTTCATCTCTAATTTCATCTGCTTCCTTACCTAACCTGCCTAACTCGATGACACCCACCTTTACATCCTCAAGTTCTGCTTTGTTTTCATCAATTAATTCCCAGGCTTCTGTTGCTTCGATTGCTTCTTCCCACCACTTATCTTTAGACGGAGTGTTTTCTTTTCCTTCTAAATCCGAAAGAAAAATTGGGCTTGATACTTGCGCACGCATAACTAATTGGTTTTTTTCTAAAGCTTTTGCCAGCTCCGTTAACTCATTTTTTGACTGTTCTTTTACCTTTAGTTGAATCATATTTGTAACACCATTTATTTGACCTACAAGCTTACCATCTGCTTCCTTCTCTAAGGTTTTAAGGTCACTTTCTGACACATCGGACTCTAAAACAAGGTCTAATAAATCATTGTAATAATAAACTGAATCTGTTTCATCATAACTTACCTCATCAGGCTTCGGAAAATAAACTTGATCCCCATCTTCATATGTCACAATTCGATCTTTAGTGCTTTCGTTTTCTTTCGAATTACTTTTTGAGCCCTTCTCTAGCCAAATAAAACTTCCAACTCCGACGAGTAAAATAATGACTCCAATTAAAATCATTCGCTTATTCAGGATCCTCACTCCTTTTTTATATTTCTAACAATTATCTATACTCTACCATATTTTCCCGAATATAAAAAAACCCGACCATCAAGGTCAGGTAATAATCGCTTGTCTCAATTGATTTTCTACCGCTTGCATAGCTTGAACAAATTCATCATATGTATTTGTTTCTTTAATGATTAAGCCAATTCTTTTCACGCATATTTCAGGGCTGCGTTCATTCCTTTCTCCACTAAAGTCAAGCCCCTTCCTTAAAGTTAGCACTTTTTCTTCTAAAAAGCCGCCCCTATTTTTTTGCTGGCTCGGATAAATTAAGTAGCCTACTTGAGCGTCAAAACGAAACATATAAGCCAAAATCTGATGATAATCGGATGTTTGTTCTCTTTCTATTCTTTTATACTTAGCATCTAAAACAATGCGCGGATTTGATTGTTTTGAAATCATATCTGGATAGATTTTACCTGCTAAATCTGATCCCTGGTTAAAATAATATTGCTTATTTATTTGCTTCCGGCTATCTGGATAAATATAAGCATGTCCTAAGACTTCTTCTAAATAAGCCTCCCAAAGCCAAGCAACATTTATAAGAACACCATTTAACTCATCTGTTTTGAGTTCCGTTTGAAAACCATTTAATAAATTTAAACACAGCCTTTGCAAGGTCTGATATTCCGAATAATAGGCATGAATAATCGGATTTTCTTGATTATATTGAATAATATAAGGGCGATCCTCCCGGCGGTAGTCCGGTGTGAGACCTTTTATCTCTCTGACATCCTGCCTGACAGATTCATGCATGCTTAAAAGCTTTCCATAACCCTGTTCAGCTAGAAATTCAATTGTATGGCGAATCAACTGCATGAGCTGCACGTCAACTGAGAGTTCACGTTTGACATAAGAGATTTTACCGTGAAAAGGGATATTTCTTTTTAAATATTCCTTTTCATCCAGTTTTCCTCTAAAGTTCAAGTCATTATACTTGCGCTTCACATAGCGTTTATACAAGCCCTTTCTTAAGGCACGTGAAAGATAACTTTGAAAAAGTAAGTGAGCTAAGTCTAGTCTCTCATCAAGCCTTGATTGAATTGTTGCCTCTTGTAAAATATCAGTACCAATCACTTTACTTAATAAGTAATAAAGAAAATAATCACTTTGATTTTCTGCTTTAAAAAAGCGTGAAGTGATACGCACACTGTCACTGCCCTTTTTTAAATAACCTAAATAGTTTTGTGTATGTAAATCCCCAGCTAAACTCCTTACAACATAATCCTCAACCTCTTCTTGTTGTGTGGCTTGCGGGTAAACTAAAACATCTTTAAAGTGAGCATGACCAATTGGCTTATCTGCTAGCTCTCTTAAAAGAGCTGAGGGATTTTTTAGACGCTGGTGATCTTCAACATTAAGCATCTTTTCTACTTGCTCCCATGTAAACGGACTTTAAGACTTGAAGTCTCTGACTCAAATCGCGCTCAGTTGAAAAGCCACGTAAATATTCCTCAAGCAAGGGTTCTAAATAATCATTCCACAAAAGATGATAATCATAGTTTAAATCAATTAAAGTTAAAAAATAAGCCGGACCAATGTGATAATTTGCATTCAGTTCTGTATGATGATCAATTGCTTCATTTAATCGAAGCAAGCAATTAACTGCACTTGTCTTTTCACTCCTAGCAAAGTTTGGATGCTGCTGAATAATATTAACCTGACTTTTCGCAGTCACTTCAATAAAACGAAAGCGACGCCGCATAGCAAAGTCAAAACTTTCTACACTCCGGTCAATGTCATTCATTGTTCCGATAATATAAACATTCTTCGGCACATAAAATAAATCTAGAAAACCCGGATTTTTTCCACCCGTTCGCATACTTGCATACTGGGTTTTGACTGCACCTTGCTTGCCTCTATAGCCGGGATCAATTGAATAAAATAATTCCCCGAAAATATTAGCAAGGTCTCCTCGATTAATCTCATCAATGACAAACACATATTTTTTATTTTCTTCTTTCAGCATATAGTTTAACAGCAAATTCAAATTAATATGGTGATCGTTACCTTTTAAGGTTTTCTTTTTATTTTTAACCTGCTCAGCATTCCGGATGAGATGTGTCATAAAGGACTGGAATGTATAAACATTATTCGGATGAACACCATCAAAGTGAATCCCTAAGCTGCCGTCTGCACTTTCTTTAGCTGTGACGGTAAGCTTATGAGTGATTTTTAATTGATTATTTGCTGCCTTTAATTTTGAAATCAACCGCTTCCATTCGGGTTGAAGTCTTCTTCTGAGCTTTTCTGTCATCTGCATCAACTCATGATTTCTTTGCTTGGCATTTTTCTCTGCTTGGGCTCTTGCCTGTTTATTTTTCGTTTCTTTTATTTTTTGTTCAACCTTTTGTAGCTCAAGCTCTTTACTTTGCAAGTTTTCAACTTGTCTTATTAATCTTAAAAAAGGAGTTTGGCTGTTTTCTTGAGCTCGATAACAAAACTGCTGAAAGACACCCGGCTTAAGCTCAAAGCCTACCTCACCTTTTGCCCTTACAACCGGCTTCAATCCTTCAACAAAGTCTGAGTAATCATAATTTGGATGAAATTGAATAAAGCTAAATTGATCCGACTGATTCAAATCACTTACATCTATGCCAATCATTTGAGCAGCGATTTCTTTTGCTAAATAAGACTTTCCTGTTCCAGGTGCACCTCTTAA
>JASLIE010000079.1 GCA_030152985.1 Bacillaceae bacterium | reverse complement strand
CTAAGATAAAGAAGACATCATGTACAAGTGTCACAATCGCTGTTAGAGCAAAATAAAACTCAAATCGAATGGTCACATAAATAATCATTCCGATTGTTGCAATCGCTAAAGCATAAATGGCATTTTTAACGAGCTCCTGTCCAACAATTGGTGACACTACGCTCACGCTCGGTTCCTCGCCATATTTTTCTTTGTAAAATGCTTTAATTTCACCAATTTGCTTCTCTGGAATGACCGTATCAAAGCGACTGACTGCAATTTCATCATTCTCGCCTGAAATCACAATTGCCTTTGCTTCAAGGTTAAAGCCTGCTAAATCTTTTTCAATTTCTTCTGTTTTTATAGCTCCTTCATTCGATAAAACTTCGATACGAGAACCACTTGAAAAGTCAATACCAGGTGTTAACTTAAATACAAAGAGTGAAATAAGCCCAATAGCAACAAGTGTTGAGGTCAACATGAAGATCCGCTTCTGATGACGAACAACATTTGGTTTACGCCCCATAAAACTTACATCAGTTTCTTCTACTTCACTAATGTCTTGAATCTTACTTGTCTTAACTCCTAACCAGCCTTTACGGTCTTTCAAGTAACCACTCTTCACCCAAAGGTTGAGCAGCAAGCGTGTCCCGTAAACAGCCGTAATAAAGCTCGTTAAAATACTGACAATTAAAATGGTTGCGAACCCTTTAATTGAACTCGTCCCAAAACTAAAGAGAACAACGGCTGCGAGTAAGGTTGTAATATTGGCATCAATAATCGTTGTTAGTGAGTTTTTCATTCCTGCTTCGACAGCTGAAACAACGGATTTACCTTTAATTAATTCTTCCTTGATTCGCTCAAATGTAATCACGTTTGCGTCTACGGCCATAGCAACACCTAAGATCAGTGCTGCAATTCCCGGAAGTGTTAAGACACCGTTCATAAGTTGGAAAACAAGCAAAATAATAAAGACATAAACAGCTAAATTAATTGATGCAATAATTCCTGAGAACCTATAAACAGCAATCATAAATAAGAAAATAAGCCCGATTGCAATAAAGCCTGCAAAGACCGTTTCCTTAAGTGCCTGCTCTCCGAACTGAGCACCAACAGAAGTTGAGAAGATTTCATTCATATGTACAGGTAATGAGCCTGAATTAATGATATCCGCGAGACGCTGAGCTTCTTCAACTGTGAAGTCTCCCGTAATTTGAACATCTGTCGTTTCAAGTGTCTGTGACACAGCAGGGGCTGAAATATATTTCGGATTAGCTTTTGTGACTTCCTGCTCAAATGAATCGCCTTCTTCAAAGTCCATCCAAATAACTAATAAATTATTTGGACTTCCCATGTTTTTAATATCTGTTGTGACTTCACCAAATTTACTTGCGTCTTTAAGTGAGAGTGTGACAAGTGGTGTGTTTGTTTTTGCATCATAGTCTTGCTTTGCACTACCTTCCTTGACATCTGTTCCGTCTAAACGCTCCTCGTCGTTTACATCTCTAAATGAGAGTTGCGCTGAGGTTGCTAGCATATCACGTGCTTCATTTTGATCTTCTACACCTGCAAGCTGAACCCTAATTCGGTCCTCACCTTCGATATCAATCACTGTCTCACTAATTCCTAAACGATTGACTCGATCATTTAAGGTTTGAACAGTCGCCTCTAAAAGCGCCCGATCAACTTCTTGCCCTTCCTGAATTGCTTCAACTTCATAAAGAACTTCAAATCCACCTTGTAAGTCTAAGCCAAGGTTAATCTTTTTACTCACATCTTCAACTGTAAGTCCTACGGTACTCAGTAAGAGAATCACAATTAAAAAGAAAGAGACGATATAACTTCGTTTCTTCATTGATTACATCCTTCCTTCACTTGCAACTAAAATATTAAACGAACTGACCTTATTTTATCACTTTTAGATTGAATAAGCATTCAAGTAAAAAAGAAAACACTACTGTTTTCTTTTTTACTTTCCACCTAGGTCTTCGATCATATCATGTACTTTTTGAATCTCTGCATCATTTACAATTAAATAGTAAACGCCGTTAATTTTTTGACCTTCACCTTCCATTTGATACTCGGTAAAGTTTCGGCGTGCACCTTGATAATTGAGTAAGAGTTTTTGCATGTCATCCATGTCTAAATTTGTTTCCATATTCTTACCTAAAATTGAAATTAAGCCACTTATTTTTGGAACACTTCCGACAGATGCACCTTCATTAATTATACCGGCTACTACTTGACGCTGACGTTTTGTTCGTCCAAAATCACCAGATGGATCTTGCTTACGCATCCGAACAAAGGCCATTGTTTGGTCACCATCCATAGTGATAGGTCCCTTATTAAAACTATACTTATTATCTGACCATTCAATTTCATTTTTAACAGTAATCGTTCCTAATTCATCAACAAGCTGTTTAAAGCCCTTCATATTCATACTGACATAATAATCTAAATCCATGTCTAAAAAGTTTTCAATCGTTGCAATCGACATTTCTGCTCCACCAAAAGCATAGGCATGGTTAATTTTGTCTTGAATGCCCTTACCGATGATTTCCGTTCGTGTATCTCGTGGGATACTAATGAGTTGCATTTGATCATTTTTACCGTCAATTGTTAAAATCATCATTGCGTCTGAACGTCCATTTGTTCCTTCTTCAGCGTCAATACCAAGCAATAGAATATTAAGAGTATTTTTATTTTTCAGTTTATCTTTACCTACTGAGGTATCAATTGCATCAACAGGTGAATGCATCTCATTATTGACCGTCTTCTTAGCATGTAAATAAACACTTAATGCATAACCAAATACGCCTAAAATAAATATAATTGCTAGGATTATTAATATCTTCCATATTGACAGCTTCTTCTTTGTTTTCTCCATCTTCCTCATCCCTCACTTCACTTTAAAACATCTTTCTTACTTTAACATAAACTAATTATACTATATAATGGGCATTATCGGAAACTTTACTACACAACTAAATGGGGTGCATTTATGATACAACGACAGACTGGCCAATTCTTTCTAATCTTTGCCAACATTCTTATTACTTTTATTGCTGGCAGTTTTGCTTATATTTCATTCATTCTTGCAAGTATTAATCAAACAATCAGTTCAAAAGAATTTACTATCATCACTATCTCTCTTATCACAATTATTTTGAGCTGGATTTTAATGCTTGTCTATTTAAAAAAGTCTGCTCACTTCATTTTGTATATTTTTATTACGGCTGGACTGATTGGACTTATCTTAAGTATAATTCAATCTGGACTTGCACTTGCAATTCCAAGCTTACTTTATCTGATTGGGGCTTATTTAATTTTAAAAAATAAAGACAAAGTGCCTGATCGCAAGCTCTTAATTCATAACAATTGGAAGTTTGTCTTTATTTTTATTGCAAATGCTTTAAATACTTTTATTTGGATTATTTTCTCCTACATATTTTTACTTTTAATCGGTAATGAAAAACTACTCGAGCAACTTTTCGCCTATTTAAATCCGTCATTTATTACATTCTTTGTTATCGGATCACTTTTATTCATTCTTGCAAATTGGGTGATGTACTTTGTTGTTCAGCATAAAGAGCAAACTAAGCTTTATTTTTATTTTTTAATCGTTGCAATTATTAACCTGGCAATTGGTATTTATAATATGATTTTACTGAATGATAATTCTTTTCCACCTGAAAACGAATTATTCAGCTCATTGATTCAAGCACCCGTTTTTCTCTTTATCTTTCCTGGTATCCTCTATATACTCGGATTTATTTTTAGAGAAAAGCCAATTATCTATCAAGAAAATTAGTATTCGGAGGACGGCATATGGCTAAATTATTTTTTCATTATTCAACAATGTCTGCAGGTAAAAGTCTAGAAATTATTAAAGTTGCTTTTAATTACGAGGTACAAGGTAAACATGTTCTCTTGCTTACCTCACAACTCGATGACCGGCATGCGGTCGGTAAGATTTGGAGTCGAACTGGCTTTGAAAAAGAAGCACAGGTCTTTAATAGTGAGACAAACATCCTGCAGCTTGTTCAAAATTTAAAAGAGCAACCAAGCTCAATTTTAATTGATGAGGCTCAGTTTTTAACTAAAAAACAAGTTCACGAACTGACAGAAATCGTCGATGACATTGGAATTACAGTCATGAGCTACGGACTTAAAAATGATTCCTTTAACAACTTATTTGAAGGGTCAAAATATCTACTTATTTATGCAGATAATATAAAAGAATTAAAAACAGAATGTTGGTATTGCCACAAAAAAGCAATCATGAACTTACGCTTTGATGCAGACGGAAAACCTGTTTACGAAGGAGAACAAGTTCATATCGGTGGAAGTGAACGCTACTTACCTGTTTGCCGTAAATGTTATAAAGAAGTCACTGAATTTAAACATCCCCATAAATAAAAAGAAGCGCCTAAAGAGGCGCTTCTTTTTATTTAACTTCATATTGACGCATATGATCTTTTATTCCTGTTAAATAGACACTGGCTGTTTCATTTGATAAATCAAGTTCAACTGTTGACCCGTCTGTTGGTAGTTCTTTTAAGAATTCTTCTTCATACTCTTTAACACTCACTCTCTTACGTGAATCAAGCATTGCTTGGTGCTCACCTTTAAGTAAGTGAGCCTCATAACCTTCTTGTAAAATACCAGAGAAAAACTCAGCAACAGCACCTGATCCGTAACTAAACATTCCTATGCGCATACCTGCTTCTAAATGCTCAGCATGCTCAAGCAATGAAATTAGCCCTAAATAAAGCGAGCCTGTATAAATATTTCCGACTAAACGATTATAAGTCGTACTTGTCTTATAATGAGCCTGTAAACGTTCAGCTGAATCTCCCATCGCCTCAAGATGTGGCTTCATTGCTTTTTCACCCATCCGCGTATAAGGCAGGTGGAAACAAATCGCTTCAAAATCTGCGAAGTCACGTTTTGTTTTTTCACGATAACTTTCCCAAACATTAGCAAAAAACTCAATATATTTATCGTTTGAGTATTTACCATCAACTAAGGCAACGTCTGAATAAGTCGGACGCCAGAAATCCATAATGTCATCTGTTTCAAAAGCTGCATCTGCTTCGAGCTCTAAAATAGCTGGGTCTTTACTTAATAAAACAGCAACTGCGCCTGCTCCTTGGGTGACTTCACCAGGTGTGTTTAAGCCATACCTTGCAATATCTGATGCCACTACAAGCACTTTACTGTCAGGATTAAGTGCAATGTGACCTTTAGCAAGCTGAATGGCTGCTGTTGCACTATAACATGCTTGTTTCATTTCAACCGCACGTGCTGACTTCTTCAAACCGACTAAACGGTGTACATAAACTGCCGCTGCTTTTGAATGATCAATGCCTGTCTCAGTTCCAACAATGACTAAGTCAATTTTCTCTCTGTCAGCATCTGTAACAACTTTGAGTGCTGCATTTGCTGCCATAGTGACTGTATCTTGCGTAATTGGATTAATTGCCATTTCATCTTGCCCGATTCCGATTGTATATTTATCCGGATCATCTCCGCGTGCTTTTGCAAGATCGACCATATCGATCGTCATATTTGGTGTATAAAACCCTAACTTGTCAATTCCTATTTTCATTTTATTTCCCCTTTTCATTTTTTCCTCATGTGAAGACCTGAACATGAGTCAGTAAACTTCCTAAAATATTTGATATAAGTTTCTCATAATTTTATCCGAAAAGAAAGCGCAAACCCTTATTATATCAAAAGAATAAGCCCATTCAACAAGAGTTGAATGGGCTTCAATTTATTTGTTTATTTGCATGTTTTTTAGCTTCCATGAATTACCATCTGGTGTAAAAGTCATCTCAATTGTATAACTCATTTCTGCTTCATAATCAATTGCTGCATAACCAACAATGACATTTTTTGGATCATCATCATTTGTAAAGCGATGTTCAATATCTTCTTTTTTCATGCCAGAAATTAATTCGACCTGGCCTGGATACTCAACATCTGAAATAGTAAGTTCTTTTTTCGCTTCATTTAGTTTTACATTTTTCGCTAAATATTTTTTTAAAGTGGCATAGTCGCCTGAATTTTGCGAGTCAACTACTTTTTTAGCAACTTGATCTACCGATTCTTGTTTGGCCGCTTCTTGATTTTGATTTGATTGGCCTTTGTTCGATTCCTTATCCTTTGTTTGCGTCTTTCCTGTACTTGACTGCTTATCTTTTGACTGAGATGAGTCTGAGTTTACCTCATTTTTATCTTCTGTATCAGTTGAATCTGATGCGTCATCAACCGGTTCCTCTTCAGTCACTTCTTCTGTTTCGACGTCTAACTCGTCGATTTCTTTAGCTTCTTCGACATCTTTTTTACCACAGGCAACGAGTAAAACAGATGCGAGTAAAATGATTAATAAACGT
>JASLIE010000058.1 GCA_030152985.1 Bacillaceae bacterium | reverse complement strand
CAAGCAAGTCTTAGAGCTAAAGGTTATGAGATTTATCACGTAGCTGATCCTAACTTCTATGGCGGGATGCAGGGGCTTATTAAAAATACAGAAGAAAATGTTTTATTTGGTATAGCTGACTCACGTAGACAAGGGATGTGGCAAGTTTCAAATGAATAAGGGAGGATACCAATGAAAGAGAAAATTATGACCTTCTCACCAATTATCTTCTTAGTTTTTGCACTTGGCTTTATGACACTTTTTGCTCATGAAGATACATTATCTGACTCGGAGAAGTTTCGTTATAAATCACTTTTAAATTCTAAAGTGATTGAAGATGAAATTATGAAAGAAAATATTAATTATCGTATTGTTGAAGTAGATAAGATTGTTCAAGTCTATGACGAGGAAGACAACCTTGTTTTTGAAACAAGTCAGGAAGTCTGGAATGAAAAACGCGATATTTTTGAAAAAAGATATAATTTAGATTAAAAAACACAGCGCCTAAGCGCTGTGTTTTTTTATAGTCCTAATTCATTTAAGGTGTAAATGGCCAATGCTTCACTTTGCATTGTTTCCCATGAATCAAACTCTGTATTCAATTCAACCCATTCATCCATTGCATTAATATCTAAGTCATCAAGGTCATCTTGACTTTCAATCACAAAGCCACCCGCTTCTAAGAATTCACCAAAGGAATCAAACTCAGTAAATTCCATCATAAATGCATGATTAAAAAGATCTGCTAATTCAACATCATCATTTAAATCAAACTCATCAAATTCATCAAAGTCTTGCATTGATAACACTCCTTTTTTATTACTCGGCTACAACTTAACACGTTTATTTTAAAAAATCAATTGTTTTTACAAGACAACTAAACTTAAAATAAAAAAAGTTTACATGCCTTGTGGCAGTAAACTTTAATTGATGGCCTCTGAGGGGCTCGAACCCCCGACTTCCACCTTGTCGAGGTGGCGCTCTCCCAACTGAGCTAAGAAGCCTTATTTATTCAACATCTATTACTATAGGCTATTTTTATAACAATGTCAAAAAATATGACTAAATAAAGCGAATCACTCGAATTATTAAGCAAATATGATAGGCTAAGAGAGTAAGGGAGGAGATTATCATCGCACGTAATGGGCTAATGACAGAATACACAATAGAAAGTAAGCTTTTAAATGAATCAATGACGGTAAAAGTCTATGAACCTGAGGAAATTGATCCTGTTTATGAAACGAATCTCGTGATTATGCAAGACGGGAATGATTACTTTAATTTAGGACGGATCGCTTCTTTAAGTGATTCTTTACACGAAGAATATGAAATTGTAAACACTATTTTTGTTGGCATACATTATTTAGATCGATTTGATCGACGTGAAAAATATCATCCAGAAGGTGAAAATAATCAGGCCTATAAAAATTTCTTAACTAAAGAAGTTGTTCCCTTTTTAAAAGAAAAAGCACCAATTAATCCACTCGGATATAAATGGACTTTAATGGGTGATTCCTTAGCAGGAACCCTCGCTTTTATAACTGCTTTTGAAAACAAGGATTTATTTGATAAAGTCATTATGCAATCCCCGCTTGTGAATCAAGACGTTCTAGACCTTGCTAAGGCAATTTATCACAGTGAGATTGAAATTTACCATACGATTGGACTTAAAGAGACAGAAGTCGGTACAACAAAAGACGGTAAATTAGATTTTGTAACTCCAAATTTAAAGTTAAACGAAATTTTATCAAATAAAAATCTCAATTATCATTACACTGCTTTTAAAGACGGGATACACACTTGGAAGTATTGGCAGGCCGATCTTGCTAATGCCTTAAAAACAATGTTTTATTAACACCTCTAATTAAGGTGTTTTTTTTCTTTTAAACTTGATAACGCTATGTTAAACTTAAAACTAAATTCATTTATAGTGGTTTAAGGAGGACATATGATAATAAAAATTGCTGAAAGCCAGTTTGAAAGAGAGGCCGCCCTCGAAGTTCGAAAGAAAGTATTTGTTGAAGAGCAAAACATTTCAATCCATGATGAAATAGATGAGTTTGATAAAACTGCAATTCACTTGATCGGGATTTATAGAGATAAGGTTGTTTGTGCGAGTCGTTTAAGGTTTGTTGACGACTATGGTAAGTTAGAACGACTGGCTGTACTCAAAGAAAAACGTGGAAAACATTACGGTA
Organism: Bacillaceae bacterium; assembly: GCA_030152985.1. GTDB lineage: Bacteria > Bacillota > Bacilli > Bacillales > Amphibacillaceae > Pseudogracilibacillus. Next base: position 2,420 of record JASLIE010000058.1, on the reverse strand, counting down.
TCAAGCTAATCCGTACAATGGAGGAAATTATTAGAACACACGGCTTAAATATTGCACGTTTAAATGCCCAAACATATGCAGTTCCATTTTATGAAAAATTAGCTTATAAAGTTAATTCAAAAACTTTTTTTGATGCTGGTATCGAACATATAGAAATGATTAAAAGAATTTAAAAAAAGGATTTTCTAAAGTTAATTAACTTCAGAAAATCCTTTTTTTTATAACAATAAGCTCATAAAGGTAGTTGCTAAACCAAAATAAATTAAAACGGATGTAATATCGTTTAATGTTGTAATAAATGGACCTGAGGCAACTGCTGGATCAATATTTAAACGATCCATAAATAAAGGGATAAGCGCGCCTGATAAAGTAGCGACAATTAATGTAAAGAAAATTGCAATTCCTACGAGTACGCCTAAATAAAAATTCCCCTTCCAAACTGTGATTAACAAAGTGATTAAGACAGCAATAGTGAGGCCTATAATAATCCCTGTTGTTGCTTCTTTTAAAATCAGACGCCATTTACTCCCCTTACCGTACTCACCCGTAGCAATACCACGAACTGCAACTGCAAGTGATTGGGTTCCAGCATTTCCAGCCATACCCGCAATCAGTGGGATAAAGATGGCTACAATCGGAACCTTTTCTAAGGTTTCTTCAAAACTACCGATTAAACTCGCTGTAATCATTCCAAGAAACATTAAAATTGTTAGCCAAGGTAAACGCTTTTTAGCTGACTTAAATGGACGTTCATCTGGACTGTCAATTTCTGATAAAGCAGCAAGTTTTGAATAGTCTTCGTGTGCTTCTGCATCCATAACATCTAAAATATCATCAACTGTTATAATCCCAAGTAAATGATTTTGGAAATCAACAACTGGTAAAGCTAAAAAGTCATAATCCCGAATCATTTGAGCGACCTCTTCTTGATCACGACCAGCAGAAACAGAAACAACGTTTTCACTCATCACATCTTCAATAATCTCATGTGAATCAGCAATAATTAAATTACGTAAAGATAAAACGCCGACTAATCGCTTCTGATCATCTAAAACGTAGGTATAATAAATTGTTTCTGCATCAGGAGCTTCTTTTTTCATTTGTGCAAATGTTTCTTTAACGGTTTGGTTCTTATACACTGCAACATACTCCGTCGTCATAATACTTCCTGCAGTTTTTTCTTCATAATGAATTAAAGATTTAATTTGTTCTGCACGCTCTTTATCCATAATGGCTAAAAAGCTTGCAATTTCATCACGTTTTAATTCTTGTAAAATATCAACCGCATCGTCTACTGGCATTTCTGAAAAAACCATTGTAGCGTACTGCGGATCCATCTCCGTTATAAAATACTCTGTATCTTCTAGCTCTATATTCTGCATCACATCAGATATTTCTTTTGGAGATAGATAGGTATAAATACGTAACCTTATTTGTTCAGGTTGTTCTGTAAAAAAAACTGCCTGATCATAGGGAAGTAAACTTAAAAACTCTGATCTAAATTGCTCCGTATCTTCTTCGTTTAATAATTGGATTAACTTCTTTCTATGTAATTCATTGTCTATTGACATCTAATACCCTCCAAAAGATTCGACTTAATTAATCTACCATTCTTTATCCTAACAAAGCATTACTGTTTGTCAATCAGATGCTGTTTAAAATCGCTAGGTAATTTACTTTCAAACTTGAGAGTTTCTTTCGTAATGGGATGAACAAACTCAAGTGAGTAACAATGTAACATTGTTCTTATATCATTCCCACTTAGACAGCCATATAAACTATCCCCGAAGAGCGGATAGTTTATATGCGAAAAATGCACACGAATCTGATGTGTTCTACCGGTTTCTAATTGAACGTCAAGCAAGCTTAGGTTATTGACTCGCTCTTTTCTTTTATAATAAGTGACAGCAGGTTTTCCTGTTCGTGTTACCTTACGTTCAATGATCGATTTTTCGCTTCTTCCGATTGGTGCATCAATCAATCCAGTTTTTTGAGGTATTAAACCATTTACTAAAGCATAATAGCGTCTTTTAATTTTTTCATTTTGATTATTCGACAAAAGTGAGTGACTGTATGTATGCTTTGCAATTAAAACAAGTCCTGAAGTATCACGATCTAAGCGTGTTACTACATGGACTGTATAAGGGTAATTATTTTGTTCATAATAATATAAAACGCCATTTGCAAGCGTTCCTGACCGGTTAAGCCCGGAAGGTATGGTCATCATCCCTACCGGTTTATTGACGATTAAAATATGTTCATCTTCATAAACAATTTCAAACTCAAGCGCTTCTGGAACCATAAAATCGCCCTTTTCTTCCTCTGGAAAGTAAAGACTTACTTGATCGCCTGTTTTTATTTGATAACGAACAGTTTGATGTTGATTATTGACTCGAATTAAGTTTTTTTCTCGCTTAAGC
>JASLIE010000051.1 GCA_030152985.1 Bacillaceae bacterium | reverse complement strand
GTAAGCAGCGTCATGTAAAACAAGTAGCTGATTTTCCTTTGCAAACTGAACTACTTCTTCAAAAAAGGCTCGCGTAGCAACAGTTGGGACTGGATTGCCCGGAAAGTTTAAAATCAGAAGTTTACTTTTCTTTAAAATTGAAGCAGGTACCTCTTTTAAATTTGGTAAAAAGTTTGCATCCTTTTCTAGTGGAAGTGCATATGGTTTTGCGCCTGCTAATCTTATGCCTGCTTCATAAGCTGGATAGGCTGGATCAGTAATTAAGACATAATCTTCCGGATTACAAAAAGCAAGCGGAAGATGAATGAGCCCTTCTTGAGACCCCATCGTTTGAAGGACTTGTGTTTTTGCATCCAACTCAACTTGATTTACCCGGCTATAGTACCGGGAAACCGCTTCATTAAAAGCCTCAACTCCACCTAAGGTGTAAGCATAACTTGTTTCTTTAAGTGCTTCATCTGCTAGCTTTTGACGAATTTCTTTAATCGGCGGTAAATCAGGACTTCCCAAACTAAGGTCAATCAACGCTCCACCTGATGCCTTCCTTTCTTGTATAGCCTGTGCCAATTGATTAAAAATACCCGGCTTAAAAAACTCCATACGTTCTGCTTGTTTAATTACCATCTATTTTCCCGTCCTTTTCTTTAAGTGTAACTACCCTAGTAAAAGCACTAAATAAAGAGCAAGTAATGTGGCCAATAAGGTAGGTAACGTTAAGACAATACCTATTTTAAAATAATTCCACCAGCTTATTTTTATACCACTTTTACTCAAGACATGTAACCAGAGTAAGGTTGCAAGTGAGCCTATAGGTGTAATTTTAGGTCCTAAATCCGAACCAATAACATTGGCATAAATCAAGCCTTGTTTAATCGTTTCTGTGCTCGTTACATCAGCAATTGCTAGGGCATTGATCATCACTGTCGGTAAATTATTCATAATTGATGATAAAAATGCCGCAAGTAATCCCATCGACATACTTGCCATAAATAATCCTTGGTCAGCTGTTTTTTGCAGTAAATAAGATAAAGCTTGAGTGAGTCCGGCATTTCTGAGTCCATAAACAACCACATACATTCCGATTGAGAAAAAAACAATCGACCACGGTGCACTTAGGACAACTTTTTTTACCTCTAAACGCCCTGCACTTAGAAGTAAGAATAAGAAGGCAATCACACCAACAATAACTGAAATAGGTAAACGATTAGATAGGAGATAACCTATAAATAAGAGCACTAAAATAATCCAGGCAACTTTAAATAAATAGGGATCTTTTATCGCACGATCTGGGGACTTTAAATTACTATAAGTATAGTCTTTTGGAATATCATCTTTAAAATATAAATATAACATCATCATACTGACAAGAAATGAAACAAGTGTCGGAACAAGCATGACTTTAGCATACTCCATAAATTCAATTCCAAAAAAATCAGCAGATACAATATTGACTAAATTACTAATTATTAAAGGAAGTGAAGTCGTATCAGCGATAAAACCACTAGCAATAATAAAAGGAAAAATCATTCTTTGATTAAAGCCCAAACTCTGCACAAGTGCCAACACAATCGGCGTAAGAATAAGTGCTGCACCATCATTGGCAAAAAAAGCTGCAACGAGCGCACCTAAAACACTGAGATAAATAAACAATCTTAATCCTTTTCCTTTAGCAAGACGCGCCATATGTAAGGCTGACCATTCAAAGAAACCAATCTCTTCTAAAAGGAGCGAAATGATAATAATACCAACAAAAGCAAGTGTTGCATTCCAAACAATATCAATAACATCACTTACATCTGATAAAGTCACAAGGCCTAGCAATAAAGCGAGTAAAGCTCCAAAACATGCACTCCAACCAATTGATAAATTCTTAGGTTGCCAAATCACAAAGGTCAGTGTCACCAGAAAGATTAAAATGGCTAAAATTGTCATCTTTTTTACCTATAGGATTTCAAGGCTTCCTGAGCTTCCTCTAAGGTCGTCACAATTTGACCTTGCTGTTTTATCAGTCCGATAACAAATAAATTGCGATAAACAAATTGATTTTCAGTCGCATCCTCTTGCAAAATAGCAAGCTTTTTAGGATGACTTCTTCCTTGCTGTCTAATGTCAGTAAAGACACCAATAATTGGCCTGTTAAAGGTTGAAAAAACACCAATTTCAGCTGCAACACCCGAGTCAATCTCAACCCCATCAATCACTGCAACTAAAACGTCACTCTCATTTAAGGCTGCTAAATCCGCCTTGGCAATATCTTCACTCGTCGCAAAGGCTGTTTTATCATTAATCTCTGGATTCTCTTGTGGAACATATAAATCCAGGTTCGGAACAGCATCCCTCAATGCTTTTGCTAATTCTTCATTAAAATAGCGATCTCCCATTGAAAATAAGCCATTAGCTAAATATGCTTTCATTTTCTTTCACCTCATATTTTTATTAGTTTAATTATAGCAGATATTTAGCTTTTTTGAGATTGATCTTCAATCAGGTTATAATTAATTTAAGAACGGAGATGAGAGAATGATTTATGGTGTAACAGTAATTGGTGGAGGATCGGCTGGTTTAATGGCTGCTCT
>JASLIE010000028.1 GCA_030152985.1 Bacillaceae bacterium | reverse complement strand
TTTCCTTCCAAGCTCTGTAATAATGCGGCACTAATTCGATTAATTGCCGGTACTTTGTTCGTCGCTGGAATAATTTCGTGCCGATCCATCTCTAAATATTCTTCTACTGTTTTAAAAGCTTCTTGGTACTCCTCTTCATATTGAATTAAATGTACAATCTCATACTCATCTTCTAACGCATCTAATACGACTTGCTGAAAAGGTGTTAAATAGTAGAAGCCATGGAACACTAACACTTTTGCATCTACTTTTTGTCGCAACTCTGAATCAGGTGTCATGTTAGCCGTACGCCTTTTATTTGGCTGCTTCGCTAAATCTTCTTGGAATTGTTCAAACGCTTCATCAATGCACTGTTGAGGGTTCGTGCGCAATTGTTGAATCCATTGGCGATAACGGCGGACCGTTCCACTTTTCTCCATATTGCGCCAAAGCTCGATGAAAATTTCTTTTTCTGTATTCATCTCATCACTGGAGTTACTTAATTGTTCTTCGACATCTTCTATTGTTAAATCGGACTCAATGAACGTGCGCATCGTTCTTAAAATGTCATTTTGGTTTTTATCGACAGATTGAAACACTTCACTCGAATAATTCGATTTACTTTCTACATAGCGTCGTAAGAAGTAGGAGAGTTTAGTATTTTGAAACAAAGTTGTTTTCCCACGAAACCATCCATTTCCGACATAAGGTAATAATTCGCTAAAGGAAAGGACCGGGCCGTGAATCCAACGATGAGTTTCCATACTTTTTAATATGCCACTTTTAAGAGAATGGGTTGCTGTAATGTGAATGGCTTCACGATATTTTTCGAACGCTGAGTTTTTTCCTTTTAACTGTTCAGGTGATCGATACGTTATAATTTTCATCATGACCGCTTCCCTTCCTCAATTAAATTTTTCCAGTTTTTCATTGTTGTACTTTTCTTGCCTTTCGGTTCGCAAACGTACAGATGATTTTTCACCCGTGTTAAAGCAACGTAAAGTACTCGTGCTTCTTCTTGGAATGCTTCTTCTCGTTCAATTTGTTTTAAGCGGCTATAATTATCGACCGTGCTTTCAAAGCCGTATTTCGTTTTCTTATACCAGCCGTAATCTAAGTTCGAACCGTCGACATGGACCAAGATTTCTGTTGCGCCTTTTCCGCAATCTTTCACTTCTCGCACAATCGGCTTTCCAGTATTCGGAATGAGCACAGTATCGAATTGTAATCCTTTTGATTGGTGAACGGTCATTACGCGAATATGGTTTTCAGCATAATCTTCTTGGTCAATCGTCGCTTCATCTGTTTCTCGATCGGTACTGACTTTAATTTTTAACCAACGATACACTTGAATTAAATCGACCGTTTGAATATCCATTTCACTAAAAAGCTGGCTCATAATTTTTTGTAAGTTTAATTCATACAATAAACATTCTAATGAGTCGTCGACATGCTCGCTTACATACTTAAGAGCTTCTGTTAAATAATCATTTAACACGATGTAGAAAGGCATGTATTTTAATTGTTCTAAAACGTTTTTCCAACTTTCAGGTTGAAGAATTTCAATCGTTGAAGTTTGAATCATTGTCCCCTCTTCCTGAAGTTCCACTTGTGGCATAGCCTCTGGATAAAAGTACGTTTGTGAAAAATGATACAGTGCCCACGGTTGATCGTGATAAATCCAAGAATATAATAAGTTCAGCAAATCTTTCGCTGCTTTTGAAGCGAACAGTTGGCCTTCACGTCTTAAAATAGTCGGGATTCCTGTCGTTTTTAATTGCTTTCCAATGTCTTGTACTTCGTAATTTGTCCTCACTAAAATAGCGAGCACAGAGGAGCGACCATTTTGTTCCTTCGGTAAATTTTGAAACAGCTCTTGCACGAGACGAACAGAAAATTGTCGTTTTAATATTTCGCACGTTCCGGCATCATCTTGTCTGAACGGTTTCATCCGTTGATCTTCTACTGGTAAATACTCTTTTTTACGCCATCCGTCAAAAATTGATTCTAAACTTTCTAGCGTATGTCCAACGGTACGGTAGTTGTATTGAAGTCCGTATTCTTTTAATTGGCGAGTAGGGTCTAGTCGTTTCACTTCTGCTTGTAATTCTGCGAATGCTGTTGAGTTCGCGCCTCGGAAGCGGTAAATCGATTGTTTAATATCCCCTACTACGAGCAATTTAATATTCGCTTTGACAGCTAATGTCGCAATAAATTGAATTTGTGTATTATCACTGTCCTGAAATTCGTCGACAAATAAATATTTAAATTGATTGCTCAAACGCTCTAACGGTACATTTTGATTAGATAGACGGACTAAGTTTTTCGTTAAATCACTCAATGTAACGACGTCAGACTCTCTTTTTTTCTCTTCTAAACGATGCTCTGCTTCAATGATGAAGTCGTTAATAAACTGTGGAAGTTCATCTTTATTTTCAAAGCGATGATCTTTCAAAGATTCTCCTAAAATTCCTTTTTGACTTAAAGCATCCCATACTTCTTCTATAAACTTTCGAATTTCGAATGGACGCATATGTTCAAATAATGATTCTACTGTCTCAGGTGCTTCTTCATATCTTTCTTGAAACACTTCAGTGATGACTTTACGACGTTCCATCGTAAGGGCGGATACGTTCAAACGATTGCCATATCCCATATGATGTCCTAACTCTTGTAATATATATTTGGCGAATGCTGGAATAGTCATAATGCGCATTTTTGGAATGTCTTGAATATGTTTTAAGTACTTTTTTTGTCCTGTTTCTTTGAACAGTTGTGTTAAGTTTTCCTCTAGCTCATATTTCATATTGTCCGCAGCTTCATTCGTGAATGTGATCATCACAATTTCAGATAAATCTTTCACTTTTCCCGTATTCACTAAATATAAAGTACGTTGAATTAAAGTGTGCGTCTTTCCGCTACCTGCTCCTGCCATTACCATCATATCTTCTTCAGCTGCGTGCTCTACCTCGTATTGCTCCTGGTTAAAATGCGCAAGTGACGTACGCTTTCGCAATGCAGGTAATAACTTAGGGTAGCGTGAAAAATCACCATCGATAATATAAATCGTTTCAAATGCTTTTTTCTGTTTAGGTAGTTTGAATAAGTATATGGAAATACCGTAAATTCCTTCTGCTTCAAACTTCGCTCTTTCACTTTCCTTCGTCACCGCATCTTGATCTGTAATAATTAATACGGAATGTTGAATTGGCATTTTGATTCGCTCTATTTTTTGAGCTTTTTTCGATTGTTCAGGTAGCTTAATGAATTCCTGGAATGTTTCTTGTTGCTGGATTAATTCATCTGCTAAATTGGATACATAATCTTCACTATGCTGTTGTTCTAGCTTTTGACTAATCGTTTCAACATCTTTTTCGCTATATAAGTACAAAGGTTCTGAAGAATGGTCTAACGTGAGTTGTTTACGATTTTCTTTGTTTTTATTTAAAGGGAATAATATAAGTTCATAACTAAGATGTTCTTGAATTTGAGCTACTTCGATTTCTTTTTTCTGAGAAGCTTGAACCGATCCAATATATAGTTGAATCCCTAATGTCTTCATACCACGCCTTACTAAAATATCTGTTTTGACGTATAGGTCATACTCATACGAAATCGTCACTTCATCAAATTTACCGCTCTCCTTTAGTAAAAAATAAAAGTGTAAATCATTAATGAGTGCGATATAAGCAACTTGCGTAAGAGAGTCTTCTGCTAACGCATCTCGATTTTGATAGTCTGTATGATTTTCCCTCAAATACTCTTTAAATTCTTCTAAACTAGGTAAACGTTTATATTTTAAAATACTTTTATACAGAGCTAGGTTCATTAAAGGACCTTGTCTCTGGGTATTTTTACTTTTTACATATTTCGTAAGGGGGGTGTAAGTCGTTTGTAAAACTTCTTCTATATGACTTGAGCTTTTCAAAATATCTAATATTTTCTGCATATCAAAATTCATTTTTGAACACCTCTCTTTATTTTAGTAACATTTTATCATACTTTTTACTTATTTTTTACACTTGTCTGGAATTATTTAATTTTATATATTTATATATATTTAAAGGAAAATAAACTATCTATTTACTATAATTTATTGTTTTTTAACAATAATGAATAGATAGAGAAGATGAAATTCAATTTAAAAAACAAAAAATCGCGTAGTCACTCAAATGAGCACTACGCGATTTATATTTTTTCTAGGTAACGTCTCAATCTCCTTTATGAATAAGGAGACTTTCATATGCTTTAATCGATTGGTTAACAGGCCAAAATTTCAATCGTCTCTCCTTATATAGGGAGAGATGATTTGATTTAAGGTCGAAATGTCGACACCTTCATTATTTCAATCCACTCTCCCTATGTAGGGAGAGACCATTTAATGATAAAATTTCTGCGCTC
>JASLIE010000017.1 GCA_030152985.1 Bacillaceae bacterium | reverse complement strand
GTGGATCTTCACGCTTTATTATGCGTGAAGATCCACCACTTGTGACTAAGACACGATCGCCTACACCTGCACCGATTCGGTCAGCTGCGACGATTTGTGTACGGATGGGTTCATTGTTTGCATCGATAGGCTGAACAATCAATAGTTTTAAGCCTTCTAAGCCTTCTTCCTTACGTGTTGCCCAAACATTTCCAATTATTTTCCCCATTTGCATGACGACTTCACCATCCCTTCATTAAATCATGACAATCGTCTTATTTAATTCGCGTGCCCGATCATGAGCAAGAGCGGTTACAATCGTCGCTTTTGAAACTCGAATTTCTTTTTCTTCCAATGATTCTAAGTCATCTTTTGTAAGTAATTTCTTTGTATAGGTCAGTTTTGAAACTGACTTCTTTTTTTCTTGTGGGACTGCTTTTTCCTCTTCATAGGCTCGTTGAATATAAGCACGTGTCCCTTGTGTAATAAATCCGGCATTCGCCTCATCCGTGTCAATATGCATTTCTAAAGCATAGCGATCAGATACTCTCACACGGACTTTACTCATGACAAGCGGACGTTCACCTTCAATTCGTACTTGAACGATTTCATCATCTACTACATTTAAAGCTTCAGCCTCTTGCTCATTCATATGGATGTGGGCTTGTGCAATAATCAAGCCTTCATCTAAATGAACTACACCTTTTGGACCAATCAAAGTGATGCTGCTTGAACCACTAATATCACCTGATTGACGTAGTGGAGGTCTGACACCTAGTTTAAAGGCATCGGTTAAACTGATCTCAACTTGAGATAAGGAACGCGCCGGTCCTAAGATCCGGACACCTTCAATACTTCCTTTTGGACCCGCAATAACAACCTTTTCATTAGCTGCAAACTGTCCTGGTTGCGAGAGATCTGAGCGCTTTGTAAGTTGGTAACCTTCTCCAAATAGCGCTTCAACATCCGCTTGTTTTAAATGCACATGGCGAGCAGAAACCGCGACCGGAATTGAACCATCTGATAAATTCGGCTCTGTTTTATCCATTTGTTCTATAACCTGCTTGATAATTTCTTTTATCATGTGGTCGTCCATTTTATTCCCGCCTTTTTAACTTAGTTATCTCCTTTTGGAAGCATAATTTCTAGTTCATTATGTGGTCTTGGGATAACGTGTACAGATAATAATTCACCTACGCGCTGTGCTGCCGCTGAACCTGCATCTGTAGCTGCCTTAACTGCACCGACATCACCACGGACTAAAACAGTAACAATTCCACCACCAACATGAACCTTACCAACTAAATGAACACTCGCTGCTTTCACCATTGCATCTGCTGCTTCAATTGATCCAATTAACCCTTTAGTTTCTACCATTCCTAATGCTGTACCTTCTTTATTCATAATAAATTCCTCCTAATATATATTTATTTTAATTGATTCACAATTTCAGTAACTAGCTGCTTAATAACAGCTTCATCGACATGACTTGCCGGACTCTTTTTACCTGCAATGACTTCCTTGCGTTTTTCTTCGACAGGTGTTACAACTTTTTCGGTCACATTTCTTAAATCAACTTCTTTTGTACCATAGGCAAGTCGTTTAATATTCATTAAATGATGAGCAGAAACGTTATCTGATGTAATATTTCCACCAAATGAACCACAACCTAGCGTCATTGAGGGCATTAAATTAGTCGTCCCTCCGACAGCACCGACAGATGACATCGTATTTACTAAAATACGTGATACCGGCATTTCTAGGGCAAACTCACGTGCGATTTCATCTGATTCAGTATGAATTGAAAGCGAATGTCCTCTCCCACCTAGATTAAGTAAGCTTAAACACATTTCCTTTGCTTCACTTACATCATTGACGCGATAGAGGGCAAATATAGGGGATAACTTTTCAAGTGAAAATGGAATATCTGCCCCTACCTCTGTTTCAATTCCAACTAAAATTCGGGTGTCACTCGGCAGGTCAATTTGAGCTAAATCTGCAATAAACTGAGGACTTTTTCCGACAATTTTCGGATTAACCCGGCCTGGAGTTGGAGAAATGACCTTTTCAAGCTTAATTTTCTCTTCGTCTGATAAAATATAGGCCTTTTGCTTAATCAGTTCTCGCTTGACCATTTCTTCAACATTTCGGTCCACAACCATGGCTTGTTCGGTTGCACAAATTGTGCCATAATCAAATGATTTACTGTCAACAATGTGCTTGACTGCCTCTTCGATTTTAGCAGTCCGCTCAATATAAACCGGGACATTTCCTGGACCAACCCCGTAAGCAGGTTTACCTGAGCTATAAGCCGCTCGAACAAGTGCACCTCCACCAGTTGCTAAAATCAAATCAATGTCCTCATGTGTCATAGCCTGTTGGGTTGCTTCCATTGAAGACTGGGTTAAGCCCTGAATCAGTCCTTGAGGTGCACCTGCTTTAACCGCAGCCTCATGACAAACAGCTAAGGCTTCATTAGTACATTTCACAGCATAAGGATGTGGACTGACGACAATTGCATTACGCGTTTTTAAGGCAATTAAGACTTTAAAAAATGCTGTTGACGTTGGGTTGGTTGTCGGAATAATTCCGAGTATGACACCAAAGGGATCAGCTATCTCTACAATTTGCTTTTCTTGATCCTCCCGAATCACCCCAACTGTTTTTAAATCTTTAATACTTTCATAGACATCTTTTGAACCGACTTCATTTTTAATCTTCTTATGCGCTGCAACACCCATACCCGTCTCTTCAACAGCCATCTCTGCTAAGCGTTCAGATGCTTCATATGCCGCTTCAGCAATTGCCTGAACAATTTCATCGACCTGCTGCTGTGAATAGGACTGGTAAAGAGCTTGTGCTTTTTTAGCCTGCGCTACAGCGCTTCGCATCTCTTGAATCGCTAGTAAATCAGCATCAAGTTCTTTCATCGTTTCATTCAAGGTTATTTCACTCCTTCTTTATTTAATAACTTAAAGGATGACTGACAAGTCTAAGTATTTCATCTCGAAAAGCATCTGCGGCTGCTAGACAGGACGACTGGCTTCCGGTCAGTAGTCCGCCACCAAAGTTTGTCTCAGACGGTGGGGTGAAAATTTCTGCCACACTCACATCCGCCGCTTTTAAAGCAGCGTCTAAGCCAACAATCGATTCAAGAGGCGGGGCAATTAAATAAGCAAGAGCTGAGCCCTCTTTGACATTTGCTAGCTTGGCTAAATAACTCCCACAGCTCGACACCGTATGAGCAAAAAGCAAATGACCTTGATCACCATGAATCGCTTCAAAATAAACTGCTGATTCAATTGTTTCACGAATTGAATCTAGCGCGCTTTTTACTTCCTCTGGACTTTTTCCTGCAATGACCCCTATAAACTCACCTGACAAAGGACCCGAGGCATGGTCGGACCCGGCATAAAAACTATGAGCATAGACAACACGGACATCTGTCCGCTTCGTTGCTTCATCGATTGCAACATAACCAATATCATCAATTGAAGTCGTAACAAGTCCAATACTCTGCTCCCTATCTGTTAACTGATACTGCACACTCAAATCAGGGCTGACATTTGGAATGACATGCATGGATAAAATATCTGCGAAAACTTTATCAAGCACTTCACCACCTCCTAAGCTTCTTTTTGAACGAGCGACACACCACTCGCCTCATATTTAAGTACCTTTTGAATCACTGTCCCTAAGTAAGCACCCGCTTCAACAGGCGGAATCCCACCCTTATGGATATTTGAAATAACCATTCGGTCAGCCTCTATCATGCCATGTCTTGGTTTATAACAAAGATAGGCACTTAAAGACTCAGCTGAAACAAGTCCCGGACGTTCGCCGATTAACATAATAACAAGATCGGGCTCAAGTAATTCACCGATATCATCCATTAAAGCAACACGGCCCTTATCTACATAAAATGACCTGCCGGTTTGGATGTTTAAATTTGAAAGTGATTGCTTAAGTGATAGATAAACATCCTCAAGGTTTGTTTCAAGTGCACTTGCACTCAAACCATTTGAAGCTACTATTTGAACAACGGGACGATGCTCACATTTTTCTTTAAGAATTTCCTTTGCTTCATCCGATAACCTTCTGCCTAAATCCGGGCGTCTAATATACTCCTCTTTGTCCTTTACCTTCGTTTGAACCTTAAATAAATCAAGTCTTTCAAGTAAGTCCTCTGAAACTTCACCGTAAACCGCATCGACTGCGGCTGCATGATCGAATCTAAACTTCAGCCAAGTATCTGTTTTAGGCCTTGAACCCGCACGACCAACTGCAATTCGAGCCTGTGTTAACTGACGCATTTCGGCTAATTGCTCTTCTTTGTCTGACTTTTTGACTGCTTCTGTTTCAAGCTTTGCTTTTACAGGAGTCGCTTTACTTTGCCCTCCTCCTACTTGATGAAAGGTAACAGGAGCTTCTTCTTTCGGTGCTTCAACAATCTTTACACTTCCCGCTGTCTGATTCGCATAAAGCTTTACACGTTCAGTTGGTCGCTCACGTGCTTTCGGTTTTTCTGCTTGTAATTCTTCAAGTACAAGCCGGGTAATTTGATCGATTAATTCTTCTTTCAATAGGGTCACCTCCTTAACGGTTAAATAAAGTTAAATCTCCTGCTCGACGACTCAGCATGCCATTTTCATAAATCCCCATTTTCTCTAGCCAAACAAGATATTCTGGCGCCGGTTTTTTATTAAATGTTTTTAAGAGTGTTGCAATATCGTGATAGCTCATGGATTGATAATTCAGCATAATGTCATCACCCATGGGAGCAGAAATAATGAAGTTGACACCAGCTGCTGTTAATAAAACACCGAGTTCTTCATTGTCATTTTGATCAGCCTTAATATGGTTGGTATAACAAATATCGACGCCCATTGGTAAGCCGTGCATCTTCCCCATAAAATGATCTTCAAGACCCGCTCGGATAACCTGCTTACTATCATATAAATATTCCGGACCAATAAAACCGACAACTGTATTTACAATATAAGGATCATAATGACGGGCAAAGCCGTAATTTCGAGCTTCTAGTGTGAGCTGATCAATACCGTAATGTGCTTCCGCCGACAATTCTGACCCTTGGCCAGTTTCAAAATACATGACATTAGGACCTGTTCCCGTTCCTTGCTCTAGTGCGAGCTCGTTTGCCTCTTTAATTAAGTCTGCTGAAATACCGAATGAACGGTTGGCTTTTTCTGTTCCTGCGATACTTTGAAAAATCATATCTGCCGGCGCTCCTTGCTCTATTGCCTTCATTTGTGTTGTGACGTGTGCAAGTACACAGTTTTGCGTTGGGATTTCCCACTCATTGATAAAGTCTTTTGTCGCATGAAGGACTTTCTTCACACTCTCTACCGAATCATCAACCGGATTAATCCCGATAACTGCATCACCTGTTCCATAAGAAAGCCCTTCTTTAAGCGAGGTAATAATGCCATCAATATTATCGGTCGGATGGTTGGGTTGAAGACGAGAAGCAAGTGTCCCCTTATGACCAATTGAGATATTACAGGTCGTAATAATTTCAAGTTTATTTGCTGCATGAACAAGATCTAAATTTGACATCAATTTCGTTACTGCTGCAATCATTTCTGAAGTGAGTCCACGACTTAAGCGTTTTAACTCACGGTCGCCTACCTCATTACTTAAAATATATTCTCTTAATTCAGCGACACTCCAGCCTTTAATGGAGTCATAAATCTTTTCATTAATATCTCCCTCGATAATTTGAGACACTTCATCGGTCTCAATCGGAATGAGTGGATGATTTCGAATTTCAGAGAGCAAAAGGTTTGAAACAACCTGTTTTGCTGCAATCCGTTCTTGCACTGTTTCAGCTGCAACCCCCGCTAAACGATCGCCTGATTTTTCCTCATTTGCTTTTGCTAGTGCATCTTTTAAATCTTTAAATTCATAGGTAATACCACCTAAGCTTGATTTTAAATTCATTAAGGCCCCTCCTCTACTTACGACGAATGAAATGTTAGTGTTTTTACGACAACCGGAACTACACCAGACGCTAAGCTGCGTCCGATATCAATATAGTCGCCATGATCTACTTTAATTTGATCAATGCAAACAACACTTTGTGGCACCTTCATCGCTTGGAGCGATTGACCTAATACTTTAGCCAGGTCTGATTCAATAATTAGAATCATCGGTGCTGATTTTTCAATTCGTAAATTCATTAATTCATTAATTTTTTGTGCTAACTCTGTTATATCTTGAAATCCTAAATGAGGTAACTCTGATAAAAACAGGGCAAAATTCTGGCCTTCAAGCGTCGAATCATAAAGGCTTATTGCTTGTCTAAACGCGCTCTCAATTGACGCTAAACCCTTTTGAAAATCAAAGGCAAAGGGATACTTAAAGATAGGTATATTTTTAAGCGGCAACTCAGAAGGGTTAATTTGAATTGTTGCTCCACTGATTTCAGTCGTTTGAGTTCCTGCTCCTAGTACGGTTGCACGCACAGTTTCTTTAGGAGTTAACCAATCGAATTCAGCTAATCCAGTTGCTTCCTGAAGCCGACTTGCAAGCATCTGACCTATATCATCATAAGTTGCTGGTGACAGCTTTGAATCTTCTTTTTGATACATGCATTCTGCAATACCACCCGAAAATAAAATGCTATCGACTTGTCCTTTCCAATTCGGTTGATGACCAAGCAATAAACACTCGTCTAAAGCATTCAAGTCTTTATTTAAGGCCCGCGTTAAACTTTCTACTAAACGGTCAATCACCTTAAGGACGCCTTGACTCTCACGTGAGTCACCTTGCTTTAAATCAATAGACTCATTTGAAATCAATCGCTTAATTGGCGGCGAGATGGAAGTTAACTCTCCCTTTGAAAACTCAATTAACCGCCCCCCTATATGCAAGGTACATGTGCCAAGAAGTTGCTTGTTTTTAACCACTGCGATATTGGCAGTCCCTCCTCCGATATCAATGTTTGCAATTACTCGATCAGTTTGTTCTGAGTAGTCAAATGCCCCTGAACCTTTGGCTGCGATAATTCCCTCTAAGTCAGGACCTGCTGTCGCAACTAAAAAGTCACCTGCTTCTTTTGATAGTTGATGAATCATTTGGCTAGCATTTGTTTTTGTCGCCGCTTCACCTGTAATAATCACTGCCCCCGTCTCAATTTCTGAGGGACTAATCGCTGCTTGTTCATACTCAGCTTTAATCAAACTTTCAATCGCTTCTGTATCTATTTTGATATTATCTATTAATGGCGTTCGATAAACCGGACTTTTATACAAGACTTCCTTATCTGTTATTTCAATCCGCGGGACGTGTGTTGTACCAGCCACATTCATTAATGAAAACTGACTGATAATCAATTTTGTCGTACTTGTACCAATATCGATACCTGCACTTAAAATTAATTCTTTTTTCTTCACCTTAATTGCCCCCCTTTATGAGCCTACTTACAAAAAAAGACGCCTTTACAGACTCAGTTTCTAACCGGATAAGTAACCCGATTAGCTGAGTCGTAAAGGCGTCCTTGCCTGTTTATTTACTTGTTAATTTCTACTATAACAGAATATAAATCAGGTGTAAAGTAAGCGCTTTAATCAAGGGATAAATAAGAGGTTTTCATCTGCTGCTGACTCGACATAAGCGCGCATCGCTTCAAGTGAATGACATTGAACTAAGGCTTTTAAATGTTCTAAACCTCTGCCATCAAATGCAGATGTATAAAGGATGGGTCCCTTATAAACTGTTTTTTTAAGCAAGTGAGTTGCACGCTCTAAATCAGCTGCTTCATGATCGCACTTTGTAACGAGCGCGATTGCTAACTTTGTAAACCCCGTACTAAATCCAGGTGGAAAAATACTTTTGTTACGTGTTGCATCCTGGATATAAGCAATGTGTGTCACCTCGAGTGCTGTTGCCATAATATTATGATAGAACATCGGATTTTCTGTGTATTCCCCTGGGGTATCGACAATCCAATCATAGTATAAAAGAACTTGTGTCTTTAAAGCCTTTACATCCCGACCAAGTACTGCATTAATTAAACTAGTTTTTCCTGCATCAATCGCACCGATTAACATGAGCTTGTTCTTCATTTGACCACACCTTTAAGATTTTGTTATCTGCGCTGGTGTATAACCCAGGTTTTCCGATAAAAATCGGTTAATCTCACTCAAGGCCATCTCAACCTCTGACACATCACCAACAACAACAACACTGCCTGTAAACCGGTCTAGAAAACCTAGCCTGACATGAGCCGCCTTGGTTGCGATATCACCTGCAATAATAACTGTTTCACTCGGAGTCGTCGTCATAATACCAAGCGCACCTGCTTGATCAATTCCTAACATTTCTAACATCTCTTTATCCGGATTTGCAATCACATGGCTTAAGGTTAGTTGTTTGCCTGGAACAAATTCTTGGATAAATCGCTGTTTTTCTTCACTCATTTAATAACCTCCTACTTACGCGTTTGTTAACTGAGCTTCACTTGATTCTTTCTCTTCTAAATACTCACCTTCACGAATAATTCCTGCCGCACGATCTTCTTTTTCTAATTTTAAAGCCGTTGGCACAGATAAACGATAAGCAATCATGATAGCGATTATTCCTGCCGATAGTTTCCCAACCATTACAGGTAAAATCATCGTTGGTTGAAAGTTTGCTGCAAAAGATAAGTGGTCGCCTAATAAAAAGGCAGCACACACACCAAAGGCAATATTGATTACCTTATCCTTAGGTGGCATAAGACGAACGAGTGAAAACATCGCTAAAATATTAGCCATTGTCGCTAAGATACCCGCACTTCCTACTGAAGAAAGACCAAGCTTCTTTCCACCCGCTTCAAGAAACTTCGCTGCATACTTACGAATTAAATAAACCATTGGGAAGGCACCCGCTAACATAATCCCGATATATCCGGCAGTTTCAAGTGCTCTAAATTGGTCTTTTTCATCTGCCATGATCGGATCAAAGCCCCAATGTCCAAAGATACTTGTGAATGCACCGGTAAATATCTCAACAATAGAGAAGACAAGAACAATCTTAATTAAGGCATCCATAATTCGACCAAACAACATAAAACCTGTAATCATCATATTCGGTACTAGCTTTAAACCGACTGCAATAATGACAACAAAGATAAGTAAAGGCAATAAGTTAATCAAGATTTGCAAGTAACCAATAGCAAACTCATAATTAGACTCTGCTGTTGTACTAATGACATCCCGAATATTAGTATCAAATAAAACAAGTAATACAGATGAAATAAAAGCACCAATTGGAATGGTTAAAACACCCGACATAATACCTAAAGCCATATATTTATGGTCACGTTTATCAAGCATAGCAAGTCCCATTGGAATCGAAAATACAATGGTCGCCCCGGCCATAAATCCAACTACTAAGGCCATGGCCCA
>JASLIE010000005.1 GCA_030152985.1 Bacillaceae bacterium | reverse complement strand
TATTCACCTGCATTAAATACCATATTTATTCACCCTTTCTTATTTTCCAAGACAGAATTGTGAAAATAACTGATCAATTAATCCATCTGTTGCAGTATCTCCTACTATCTCTCCTAGATATTCCCATGTTCTTCTTATATCTATTTGTACCATGTCAAGTGGTAAAGCTAAATCAAGTCCTCCTCTTGCCTCTTCAAGTGCTGATTTAGCTTGATTTAATAAATCAATATGTCTGGCATTTGATACATAAGTAATATCTTTTTGAGCAAGTTCTCCTCTTAAAAACTTCTCTGATAAAACTTCCTCTAATTGATCAATTCCTTCATCTGCTTTAAGCGACATTTCTATGATCTCTTTATCGCCTACTTTTTCTTTTACTTCGTTTAAGTCAATCTTTCTTTCTAAATCTGCTTTATTAATAATCACTATATAATCAAGATCTGAAATAGCCTCTAAAATTAAGGCATCTTCCTTTGTAAACTCATCATTTTTATTTAGCATAAATAAAATTAAATCAGCTTCTTTAAGTGCTTTTCTCGAACGTTCGACACCGATTTGTTCGACCAGGTCCTCTGTTTCACGAATACCTGCTGTATCAATCAACTTTAAGGGGATCCCCCGCACATTCACATATTCTTCAATCGTGTCACGAGTTGTTCCGGGTATATTAGTGACAATCGCTTTTTCTTCCTGAACAAGTGCATTCATTAAAGATGATTTACCGACATTCGGACGCCCGACAATTGCTGTTTGAATGCCTTCTCTTAAAATTTTACCTTGCTCAGCCACTGAAAGTAAGTGATTGATTTCTCCTAATACATAATCCGTTTTTTCATGCATGATTGTATGTGACATTTCTTCTACATCATCATACTCTGGGTAATCAATATTAACCTCAACCTGAGCAATTGTTTCAATTAATTCCTGCCTTAACTTGCGAATTAATTGAGATAATCTCCCATCTAATTGATTCATTGCAACTGACATTGCTTTTTCAGACTGAGCACCGATTAAATCCATTACTGCCTCTGCCTGTGATAAATCAATCCTTCCATTTAAAAAGGCACGTTTAGTAAATTCTCCGGGCTCAGCAAGTTTGGCACCTGCTTTGAGCACCCGGTTTAAAACTTGATTGACAGCCATCACACCACCATGTGTATTAATTTCTACAATATTTTCCCTTGTAAATGTTTTAGGCCCATGTAAAACAGATACCATAACTTCATCTATCACTTCGTCTTCTTCATCTATAATATGGCCATAATGAATGGTATGTGATGCCACATTCGTTAAATCCTTTCCTTTAAAAACATCATTTGCAATCTTAATCGCCTCTTCTCCGCTCAAACGTACGATTCCAATTGCACCTTCACCAACAGCCGTTGATATTGCAGCTATCGTATCAGTTTTCATAAATTACACCTCTTTTTTTCTGTTTGACTGACATTTAATCATACCATAGACAAATTAATTGATACCAATAAATTTGCCTTGGATATCGAAGGCTTTTTAGGTTTATGGTTTAATGACAATATGTCGGTAAGGTTCTTCACCGTCTGAATATGTCTCAATATCTTTATTTTTTTGCAATGCCGCATGAATTATTTTTCTTTCAAACGCAGGCATTGGTTCTAGGGCAACTTTTCGGTTAATTTTCTTAGCACGTTCGGCCATCTTTAAACCAAGTTCTTCTAAAGTTGCTTTTCTACGTCCTCTATATCCTTCTGCATCAACGAGTACAGAGTAAAATTGTTTGTGATTTCGATTAATAACGAGTTGTACTAAATACTGAATCGCATTGAGTGTTTGTCCACGTTTACCAATTAAGATCGCAATTTTCTCACCTGATAAATTAAAGGTAACTTGATTATTCTTAACGACCCTGTCTAAATCAACGTCGACACCCATTTGTTTAGTAAGTGTTTTTAAATACATTTCTGCTTCTTCTATTTGGTTTGCTTTTTCAATCACTTTTACGATTGCCTTAGAAGCTCCAAAGATACCTAAAAAACCTTTTTTACCCTCATCAATAATTTCAATCTCTACATCATCTTTGGTAAGTTCTAACTGCTTTAAGGCTGATTCAATTGCTTCATCAACTGTATTTCCACTCGCAGTTAATTCTCTCACTTTTTCTTGCCTCCTGATTCAGCTTCTGCTTTTTTCATCATCGGACGACGAATAAAGATTGTCTGAACAACCATGAATAAGTTACCAACTACCCAATATAACGCAAGTGCTGCTGGGAAAAAGAATGCGAATACGGTAATCATAATTGGCATCATATAAAGCATCACTTTCATTTGCGGATTTTCCTGTTGTGCCTTGTTACCTGCCATCATTAACTTTTGTTGTGCAAAGGTGGCAGCTCCTGCAATCAGTGGTAATACAGGGTCAGTTGATCCAAGTTCAAACCATAAGAAACTTCCTTCTTTGATTGCGGTTGTTCGCATAATTGCATGATACATGGCAATCAATATTGGCATCTGAATAAAAATAGGTAGACAACCTGCTAAAGGATTAACACCGTGCTTTTGGAATAGTGCCATTGTTTCTTCCTGTAACTTCTGCTGTGTTGCTGCGTCTTTTGATGCATATTTCTTCTGCAGTTCCTGAATCTCTGGTTGGATTTCTTGCATTCCTTGCGTACTCTTAATCTGTTTAACATTCAATGGAACAAGAATTAAACGAATAATAATTGTTACGACAACGATTGCAAGTCCATAACTTGATTGAAATAAATCAGCAAAAAACTTTATTAATGAAGACATAGGATAAACGAAGAATGTATTCCATATCCCTGTACTCTCTGCATTTATCGGTTCATTAATTTGAGTACATCCCGATAATAATAAGGTAAATGCTACTAGACTGATTATTAAAATGTGTTTCTTACGCAAAGAAGTTCCTCCCTCATACGCCTATTTAAACAAGCGCTCTCTATGTAGTAGATGAGTTAAACTACGCCTCATCTGCTCTAAATTCATATTTTTAGTTGGATTACGTGCAATAATTATTATATCATACTCGTCTTTTATTTCACGGTCTAATGAACGGATACTTTCTCTTAAGTAGCGTTTGATTCGGTTACGCATGACTGCGTTCCCGATTTTTTTACCAAC
>JASLIE010000272.1 GCA_030152985.1 Bacillaceae bacterium | reverse complement strand
CGACAAAATTCATAAGTAAATCTGCATCTTGAATTGCTTGTCTCAGTGCTTCTTTATCCATAATATTTACATTTTCGAATTCAATTTTTTCGGGATAACTTTGCTGAATTTCCTCTAAACGGCCTTCGTTTAAATCAATCAACTTAATTGTTTTCACATAATCCTGATTAACTAAATGCTTAATTGTTGGTTGAGCCATATGAGCTGCACCACCGAGAATAACTAATTTCATTTAATCCATCCTCCCTTTCTTACTCCACTTACTTATTTACCCTATTTTTTCCAGTTTAAACCCTAACTGTTTAACTGACGAATTTTCAGTGCTTTTTCTGGATAATCTGTCACTATTGCCACGTTGGGATACTTAAGATACTTCTTAATTTCACGTTTACTATTCAAAGTATAAATCCGGACTGGAATCCCTTCTGCTGCACATGCCTCAATCAAGGAGTCACTAATTACTTTTTTTGATGGATGTAAGGAAGTCACACCAAACCGCTTAATATATGAAATAGGGTCATATAAGGGATCGCGATAAAGGATTGCTAGCTCAATATTAGGATTTAACTGATGCACTTTATGTAAAGCTTCATGATTAAATGAGGAAATAATCAAAGGCTGATTGAACTCACATTCACTTAATAAATTAAGCACATCAGCTTCAAAGTCTTCATAAAATACATCTGTATATTTTAATTCAATATTTAAAGTTAAGTTTGTTTGTTTAACCCATTCAAGCACTTCTTTTAAGCTTGGAATCCGTTCTTTTTTCAAATTTAAAAAACCGGATTTCTTTGTATATAACTTTTTAATTTCTTTTAAAGTCTTTTCATTCACCAAACCTGTTCCATTAGTTGTGCGGTCAACAGTCGGATCGTGAATCACGACCAGCTCTTTGTCTTTTGTAAAATGAACATCAATCTCGAGAATCTCAGCTCCTACACGTGCCGCTTCTTTAAATGCTGCGAGCGTATTTTCAGGATGCGTACCTGAGCTTCCACGATGTGCAACAATTTTATTCATCTAACTTCCTCCTTTTTAAATCCAATAATCAGGATCTAGCATTCGCATCTCTTCAACGACATCATCAATATCAGACGGGGTAATGGTCATGACTAAATAATTATCTGCTTCTTCTGCGAGTTTATAGAAATATTGTGTGCTTTCTGGGTAGTCTGGATCCATTAAAATAAGACAGCCATCACTTTTATTAATCATCCATAAATCGCGCTCTCTGAATTGATAAGGGCCCTTATAATCACCTTGATAAATCGCATCATAAAAGTCTGCTTGCATACATAAATCACTGTATTTTTCTTTAATTGCATCTGGCCAGCGCGAGTGATGGTTTTCAAAAGCTGGGATCAGCGCTAAATTGATCTTGTATTGCTCTTTAAGCTCTAAGACAACTTCTGCTGTCCAAAGCTCTACACCCATCTGACCTGAGAGGAGCACCCACTCCAAACCTTCTTCAATTAAACCAATCAATCTATTTTTAATTGCTTGTTTTATATAAGTTATCTTCTCATCTGCTTCACTAAAAATACCAAGTTCCATCGATCTGTAGCCTGTCACATAAACAATTTTCATTTGAGTCCCTCCACTTCTATTTTAACATAAAAAAAAGAGTCTCTTTTAATCAAAAGACTCTAATATAAGTTCAACCACTTCAGGACGATTATTCAAACGAAAGGGAAACAAGCTATTTCCTAGACCTCGGCTGACAAGCATAGCTGTTTCTCCCTGATAAAGACCTGATGTGTACTTCGGAAAAAAACCTTGATTTGGTGCATAAATCCCCCCTAAAAAAGGAATTCGCCATTGTCCCCCGTGAGCATGACCTGAGAGAACAAGGTCAAAATTTGCTGCTTGGTAGGAATGGATATATTCCGGTCGATGTGCTAAAACAAGTGAAAAGTGAGTCGAATCAAATAATTTTCCTAAAGATTCAATCGATGCCTTGTAATCAGGATCTAGTGTTGGATCAAGTAAGCCACCGATTTGAATTTTTTTACCTTCATGTGTCATTTCAAACACACGGTTATGTGTGAGGTGAATACCTAGACGCTCGAGTTGCTTAAATAACTGCTGATGATCGCGTCTTGCTTCATGATTACCACTCACATAAAAGACAGGAGCAATCATTCGAAGTTCACGCATAAACTCAAGTGCAACTGCTTCATTCGGTAGATAACTATCAACTAAATCACCTGTCACTGCAATCAGATTTGGACCTGAGGCTTTAATCGAGCTAATCAGTCGATTGTTTTGAATACCAAAGCTCGCATTGTGTAAATCAGATAAATGAACAATCTTAAAGCCCTTATTAAATCGATTTTCGCCTTTATGATAGTTTATAGATGTTTTAGTTAAACTTTTATTTTGCTGGAATAAACCTAGACTTAAAGCTGCTAAAAGAAGTAAAACTTGCTTTTTCCCCACCTAATTGTCACCTGCTTTTCTATAGTCTAAAATAATTGCTAAAAGCGAACCTAAAACCAAG
>JASLIE010000248.1 GCA_030152985.1 Bacillaceae bacterium | reverse complement strand
ATTGGTGAAGATAATGAAGAAATTAAAGCTGGAACGATTGTTTGGACAGGTGGTGTAACAGGAAGTCCAGTACTTTCAGAGTCAGGCTTTGAATTAAATCGTGGAAAAGTCACTGTTAATGGTGATTTAAGAGCACCTGGTGAAGAAGACATCTTTATTTTAGGAGATTGTGCTTGGGTCATGGATCAAGAAGCAGGACGTCCTTTCCCTCCAACAGCTCAAGCAGCAATGCAGCATGCTGATACAGCAGCAAATAATATTAAAGCACTTCTCCATGGTGAAGAACTTGAAAACTTTATTTTTGAAGACCGCGGTACAGTTGCTTCGCTCGGAGTGAATGATGCAATTGGTAATATTATGTCGGGTACAAAACTAAAAGGTAAACCAGCAGCAGCGATGAAAAAGGTAGTTGACAACCGTTCGTTACTCCTGTTAGGTGGACCAAAAGTATTGCTTAAAAAAGGTAAATTCCGTCCATTCTAAGTAGCTTGATAAATGAGTGAAGGAGGTAGCAATCAATGGGAAAAAACATTTTAAATGTATTACTACTTACGTTCACAGTGATTGTTGGATATGCTGTAGCAAGTAGATTTATAGAAGATACAAGAGATTTCAGATAAAAAAAACGTCTACATTTTGTAGACGTTTTTTAATTAGCTTGATTGACCATATGCTCAGCGGTCATGGAAATTCGTTGATAAATCGCTGTACGAAGTGGATCCTCAACTCCGGTCTCATCTAAGGCTTTTTCAAATGATCTTAACCAAGCCTCTTTTCGCTCTTGATTAATTTCAAAAGCCAAGTGCCTTCTTCTAAGCATTGGATGGCCTCGATCTTCTAAATAAAGTTGTGGACCACCGAATAATTGTGTTAAAAATAAATATTGTTTACGTGCTGACTCAGTTAAATCATCTGGAAAGATTTCAAGTAAGACAGGCTCTTGACCGATATGTTTATAAAGTGAGTTAACTAATGTTCGAATCGGTTCTTCACCACCGATAGCTTCATAAATTGTTCCTGGAATTGACATACTTATGCTCCTTTAAATATTTAGTGTAAGAAAGAAACGTTTGATTTTGTTTGATGTAGGAAGTCGTTTAATATCAAAGCGTCTAATAAGCTGTTCTAATGCTTCACGTCCTGTTTCATGGTCTTGTGCTTCAATTTCTAGTTCATAGTCTGTGAGTCCATTATAATGGCTCTTATCTAAAACGTAAATAAGAGCATTTTTTTTAAACTCATAACGTTCTGTCTTTAATTCACCTACATAGTTTACATCACTGAGTTTAATGTTTTTCTTAGCAAGCTGTTTTTCACAATTTGCTGCATCAAGTCCCTTGTTCTCTAAGGCTTGTTGGGCACTCTTTTTTGAAATAATATCGTGAGTTTCTAAAATACCGTCTGGATGTGGCTCTTTTAATGTGACTATAAAATCATTTTCTATTTCTCTAATTCTTAGGGCACAATTATTTTCTTGTAAAGTATGTTCCTTAGTTTCAAAATAATAATTTGTTTGTTTAATTGGTTTATTAGGAAAAGGGAGTGTCTTCAAAATCGTGTTGAATGAATCTAAACTTAAAAGCATTTTGTATTCAATCTCAATTTCTTGTTTCATAGTGACCTCCATTAAATATATTGTTATAATCAATTATGAAGAAGTCAGATAGAAGATGCAAAGATTATCCATTTTATTAGATTATGGTAAACTATAAAGTAAGAAGAAATAAGGGGGCAATCAATCATGAAGTTTGCAATTGTATCACGAGGTGATGACCGTTCAAACAATATTAAGCAAACAATGAAACAATATTTACTTGACTTTGACTTAATATATGATGATGTAGAGCCAGAACTCGTTATCTCAGTCGGCGGAGATGGAACATTTTTAGAGGCATTTAGAAGATATTTACACCGTTTAAATGATACTGCATTTATTGGGGTGCACACAGGGCATTTAGGTTTTTATGCAGATTGGACACCTGATGAAGTTGAGAAACTTGTTATTGAAATAGCTAAAACACCTTTTCAAATTGTTGAATATCCCTTACTTGAGGTAACAATTAGACTTACAACAGGTGAGAAGTCAATTCGGACACTTGCTTTAAATGAAGCAACAATTAAAACAGCAGAAGGTTCTGTTGTTTTTGATGTGCAGTTACGTGGTGAACATTTTGAGACATTTAGAGGTGATGGACTCTGTATATCAACACCATCAGGAAGTACAGCCTATAATAAGGCGCTTGGTGGTGGAATCATTCACCCTTCACTCGAAGCGATTCAAATTACTGAAATTGCTTCGATAAATAACCGTGTTTTTAGGACGATTGGTTCACCACTTATCTTACCAAAACATCATACATGCTTATTAAGGCCACTTCATGATAAAGATAAGAGCTTCCTTATTGCAATTGATCATACAACTGAAACCTATTCGAATGTGAAATCGATTCAATGTCGGGTTGCTAAAGAAAAGGTTCGTTTTGTTCGTTATCGCCCGTTCCCTTTTTGGAACCGTGTTCGTGATTCATTTGTTACAGAAGAAAATATGAATGAAGCTGATTAATGTGTCAAAAAAACAATTAGTCTTGAGCTGGAAAGTTAAAAAAGATGAAGTGGGTTTAAGTCTAAATGATTATTTAATAGGTAAAAAGCAACTTTCTTCAAGGTTATTAAGAAAGCTTAAGCAAGAAAGAAACTTAATTCGAGTCAATAACCAACATCAAACTGTTCGTTATCGAATAAAAGCGGGCGATCAAGTAAGTCTTTATTTCCCTGAGGAAGAAAAAGGGAATTATATGATTTCAGAAGCACTTGAGTTT
>JASLIE010000212.1 GCA_030152985.1 Bacillaceae bacterium | reverse complement strand
TTGGGATTGTATTCGGTATCTTACCTGCCAATAAAGCATCAAAGCTCGACCCAATTGAAGCACTTCGTTATGAGTAGAGCTGTGTTATGATAGAAGCGGGTGATGATAAATGAAGCAAATAAAATTAATGCTAGCAGTCTTGCTTGCAATCTTTTTAATGGCCTGTGGGGCAGAAGAAGAGGCTGAACAGGCAAATCAAACAGAAGTTGAAGTAGAAAGTGAAGCAGAAAATCAGGAAGAGGCGGCTGAGGAAATGAAGACGGAAATTGAAGGTTATGTGCTTCAAATTGAGGCGAAGCGATTTTTACTCTTAGAAACAGATTCAGAAAGTCTCTATGAAGAAGCGAAAGATTTATCCATGGAGAAATTATTGCAGCAAGAAAACTTACCCCTAATCTATGTGAATTACACGGAGCTTGATGAGCTGAAAGAAGGCGATCAAATCGAAGTGAAATTCAATGGGGTCATGACCTTCTCAATTCCAGGTCAAATTAATGCAGACTCAGTCGAAGTGATCGATTAAACAATAAAAAAGAATTCAGTTTATCACTGAATTCTTTTTTTATTTTTCGAGCTCGAGTAAAGCACGTTTTAAATCTGTTCCTGCTCGGTAGCCACTTAGGGCACCGTCTTTTGCGATGACGCGGTGGCAGGGAACGAAGATTAAGATGGGATTTGCGCCGACTGCCCTTGCGACGGCACGAACAGCAGCTGAATCACCGAGTCTTTCTGCAATATCAAAGTAGGCCAGTGTTTCACCGTAAGGAATCTTACGAACTTCTTCCCATACTTTCAGTTGAAACTCAGTGCCATTTAAGGCAAGTTCTTGGGTGAATTCCTTCCGGTCGCCTTGTAAATATTCTTCTAGCTCCTTGACATAGGGCGCCATAAATTCTTTGTTTTCTTTAATAGTAAATGTCGGTAGGCTGCGTTTAACCCAGTCTTTTAAATGGGTAAAGCCTGATTCAGAACTATCAAGATAACAGAGTCCGCGTTCGGTTGCTGCTAAGGTAAAGGCGCGGTCTGCACATTCAGTCGTGACATAATAAAGTGTCTTCTCACTCATTGATTACTTCCTCCTTTTCAATCACTTCCCAGCCTAATTGATTGGCATGGCTGCGTAATTCATCGTCTGGATCAACCGCAACAGGGTGTCCGACAAGCTCTAAAACAGCTAAGTCTGAATAGCTATCTGCATAAGCGTAGCTTGCTTCCCAGTCGACTGTCTCATTTCTTAAGGCTTCAAAAATCTTTTCTGTTTTTGTTTCGCCGTGGATATGTTCGACTGCCTCTGTTTTATTAACCTCACCTTGTAGAATAGGGATATTCGTTCCGATAATTAAGTCAAAAGGTAACTCAGTTTTGAACTGTTCGAGCAGTTCAGTAAAAGCACCTGAGACAAGCATGAGCTTGTAACCTTCTTTTTTATGTGCTTTAAATTTATCAATCACAGCTTGATTAAAGTGAGGGCGCATTTTCTTTGCCATATCACTAAAGTAAGCGGTCAGTTCCTCTTTTGTTAAGCGGTCTAAGGCATCAATATAGGCCTGCATTGATTTGATCCGCATTTTTTTCGTTGATAAAATACGTAACTTATTGGCAAGAACTGGTGGGACAATCTTCCAGTAAAAGCGCTTGTATTTATTCTGATATAAAGGGTGTGTTTCGAGATGTTCCATTAAAATATTAAAGGTTTCTTTTTCGTAGAGCGTACCGTCAAAATCAAAAATCGCTAGACGCATTTTATCACCAACTTCTATAAAGTATGTTCCCTTTAAATGATACATGATTTAGAAAAAATCGCAATGTCAAAAGGGAAGGCTAAGTAAAAAAACCAAGTCAAAATTGACTTGGTTTTTTTATTTTATTTACTTGTTATAATTAAGCGCGGTGCTGTAGCAATCAGTAGGACAAGGACAATTGACGATGAAATAGCAGCGCCGAGGCCTGAGATTCCGTTCATGGTCAGTGAGAAAATGACCGGTCCTTTTCCTGCTTCAATGGCATAGTCACTAAAGAAAACAACACCTGCGACAAAGTGCCAAAAGTAGCGTGCGACAGAGCCGATAAAGACAGCAATGACGACGTAGAAGAGAGCTTTTCCTTTATGCTCACTTAAATTGTCTTGGACGGGTTTAAGCATGAGTCCTGCAAAGCCAACAAAGGCAAAGGCAATAAAGTATTCAATAAAGGCTTGAGTCGGTGTTAAAATCCAGGCATCACCTAAGACGATTTGTAAAATCCCCCAGAGAAAACCTGAGATCATTCCGGCTCTGACTCCCCAGCGAAGTGCGATAATGAAAATAGGTACCATTGCAAATGAAATTGAAATCGACGGATGCGGCTTGATCGACGGTAAGAGGTCGAGTAGCATGGCAATCGCAGCGAAAATAGCAATTTCAAGCAAGGTTTGAAGCTTAAATTTCTGCATAAAAAAATCCCCCTTTATAATGTGTAACACATCATAGGAGAATGTTTAGAGCTCACAAAAAGCTCACCACATCCCTACGTCAGAATTAACTGAACAGGTTCCAAGGGTTTAGATAGATATCAATCTCAGCATGAGCTCCCCTTGTGGTTACTTACTGTACTTATCAATTTATCATACTCTAAGTAAATAGCAAGGAAATACATATAAATCATTTAGTGAGCTTATTTATGGTAAACTAAGCATAAGCTGATTTAGAGGAGGCTAGGCTGTGTTTAATAAATTATTCCAGGCAGAGTATGCTGATGTTAAGGGGATTGTTGATGAGCGTTTAGTTAAGGATGCCTTATCAATTAAAAATTATAAAAATTTAAGAGTTTTAATGCTGGTGATCTTTCTGTTAATCAGTATTTACGGCGTGCATAGTGCGGCTTGGGTTTTAATTAATTGGGAAAATCCCCCCCTCCCTTTAGATGAGTCGAATGTGTTTAGGTATTTATTTAATCCGATGTGGATTCCGCATGTCTTGACCTTGTTTATTTTATATATCTTAATTCTTGTCCTGAAATATCGTGATAAGAAGCGGATTACGGGGGCTTATAAGTTACATTTTATTAGTGGTTTATTTATGTTTGTCTTTTTATTGCAGTTGTTTAGTGTCTTTCAGTTGGTCATCTATAGTTTAACATTACGGATTTTTTACAGCTGTTTAGTTGTGTTTCTATTTATTTATACTTTGTATATTGTTTACCGTGATGGTATGCAGATGATTTATACAGCTGATAAGCGCAGGAAGACTTTTATGAATATGTTCGGTCAGTCTCAGCGCATCTTTTTAATTGCTTTTGTCGGGACGGGTGTCTTTAATTTCACTTATCACGTCTTGTCTGATCGTTTGATTGGTACTTTTGAAGAGCAGTTGTTTAGTGTTTTCGTTGATTTCTTGCCTTTACTGACGCTTTTTTTAATGTTTTTTATCTTTCAGTTTATGGGTGATGTGTATATTCGTTTATATTATTTGAATAGGTATTCTGAGGAGTTTAGGTCTGAGTTTGGGGTATCTGAGTCGGAGTGGTATGGGAAGAGGTGATTGGATACCTTCGGAATGCTTTTGAGCTGTAGTCCGTATCGTTTAGTTAAGTCTTGGTGATCAGCGTGCTTGACATCTAGTTTAAACATAAAAAAAGAGTCCTACATATCTCTTAGATGTGTAGGGCTCTTTTTGTTTTAGTTAAAGCGTTTGAAACTGTCAAAGTGTTTCTTCCAGTATGAGTTATCTAGACTGGTTACTGTGACACCTGTTGATGAGCCTGCATGAATAAAGTTATTGTTACCTGCATAGATTCCCATGTGTGAGATACCTGCGCGGTAAGTTCCTTTAAAGAATACAAGGTCACCGACTTGTAAGTCTGATTTGTTGATGTGGTATGAGCGTGCGTAGTATCCGTCTGTAGATGTACGGCTCATTTTCTTACCTGCATCATTGTATGCCCAGTGAATAAATCCTGAACAGTCAAAAGCTTTACCA
Organism: Bacillaceae bacterium; assembly: GCA_030152985.1. Classification (GTDB taxonomy): domain Bacteria; phylum Bacillota; class Bacilli; order Bacillales; family Amphibacillaceae; genus Pseudogracilibacillus. Next base: position 428 of record JASLIE010000212.1, on the reverse strand, counting down.
GGGTTTGAAGCTCCCCATACGTAAGGCGTACCAATTGCACTGCGTGCCGAGCTCATTAGGCGGTCAACGTCAAAACCATTTGCTTGTGCTTGTGGTGCCGGCTGTGGCTTAGGCTTCGCCTGTGGTTTTGGTTTTGCCTGTGCTTGAGGTTTCGGCTCAGGCTTGACTTGTGTTTCAGGCTTAGCTTCTGGTTTTGCTTGCGCTTGTGGTTTTGGAGCAGCTTGTTCTTTCTTTTTATTGACGATGAGTTCATCGTTAATATGAAGAATCTTGCTCGTTTCAATTCCGTTACGATCTGCAAGTTCTTTAGCTGTCATACCAAATTCGCGTGCAATCTTAGAAAGTGAGTCGCCTGCAATTACTTTATAAATTGTTTCGTTCTTATTAGCTGGCGCAACTGTCACTTCTTTAACTTCTTCCTCAACTTC